>JANOVJ010000563.1:0-3251 GCA_031417295.1 bacterium
AACGGCCGCGGTCTTCCGCAATATCCATGTTGTTGTAATCTGTTCCAATTATTTTAATTCCTTTCTGATGAAAGTATTTGATAATTTCGAGTTGACCAAATTGTGCATGCTGCGCCGAACACGTCGGCGTGTAAGCGCCCGGCAGCGCGAAGACAGCGATCGTCTTGCCGGCGGTCGCCTTCTCGATCTCGAAACTGTTCGGCCCGATCGAGCAACCGTTGCCTTCGACTTCGACGAATTCCTGCAGCTTGCCCGCGGGCAGCTTGTCACCAACTTTGAGCATGCCAACCTCCGTGTTGATTGAGTAAGAGCTTGAGTAAGAACGATAGCCACCAAAGCACAACGGCCGGGCGCCAGTATTCCAGCGTTCCGACCGTTGCGAATCAAGCCCCGCGAATGCCCATGGTGCAGGCAGCGCCGGGCGAAGAAATCATCTGCCTCAGACCACGCGCGCCTTGTCGATCATGCGCGTCACCGTCCAGGCCTTGGTCTTGGAGATCGGCCGGCATTCCGAAATCTCGACCACATCGCCCATCTTGCACTCGTTGTTCGCGTCGTGCGCGTGGTACTTGCTCGTGCGGGCGACGATCTTGCCGTACAGCTCGTGCTTGGTGCGGCGCTCGATCAGCACAGTGATCGTCTTCGCGCGCTTGTCGCTGACAACCTTGCCGACCAGCGTGCGCGTGTTCTTCACCGGTGCTGCCGCGGCCACAGGCGCTGCAGATTCTTGCGTTTGTGGTGCTTCGCTCATTTGGCTGCCTTCTTCTTCTCCGCCAGCACGGTCTTGGCGCGGGCGATGTCACGCCGCGTGTTACCCAGCGTCGTGTGGTTGTTCAATTGCTGGGTAGCCTTTTGCATGCGCAGCCCGAAGTGGGCCTTCAGCAAGTCGGCAACTTCCTTTTGCAGGCCGGCAACGTCCTTGCCGCGCAGTTCAGATGCTTTCATGGATTTCTCTCTCGGTCCGGCCAGGCGTCAGGCGCCGACCTGGCGCGACACGAAGGTCGTGCGCAGCGGCAGCTTGGCCGAGGCCAACTGGAACGCTTCGCGCGCGAGTTCTTCGGGCACACCGTTGATTTCGTAGAGCACCTTGCCGGGCTGAATTTCAGCCACGTAGTACTCGGGGTTACCCTTGCCGTTGCCCATGCGGACTTCAGCCGGCTTCTGCGAGATGGGCTTGTCCGGGAAGATGCGGATCCAGATGCGCCCACCGCGCTTGACGTGGCGCGAGATCGCGCGGCGAGCCGCTTCGATCTGGCGGGCCGTGATCCGGCCGCGTTCCGTGGCCTTGAGGCCGAAATCGCCGAACGACACCAGGGCGCCGCGCGTGGCGATGCCCGTGTTGCGGCCCTTTTGTTCCTTGCGGAATTTGCGACGTGCTGGTTGCAGCATTTCTTATTCTCCCTTCGGCTCGGTCGCAGCCGGCGTTGCCGGCCCTGCCACCTTGCGCACACGCTTGACGGTGCTCGTCTTCGGAGCATCTCCGCCGTCGGCCGGCGGGGCTCCACCTTCGACTGGCGCAGCAGCAACGACGTTGGGGCGCGGCGCGCCACGGTCACCGCCAGGGCCACCCGAACCACCCGGACGGCCACGGCCAGCCGGTGCACCCGGACGGGCGTTGCGGCGGTTGCGGCGATCGTCGTCACCGGCATCGGGGCGCGCCACCAGGCCCGGCGAATCGCCATTGGCCAAGCGGTCGCCACGGTAAACCCAGCACTTCACGCCGATCACGCCGTAGGTCGTCTTGGCTTCCGAGAAGCCGTAGTCGATGTCGGCCTTCAGGGTGTGAAGCGGCACACGGCCTTCGCGGTACCACTCGCAGCGCGCGATCTCGATACCGTTCAAGCGGCCCGACGACATGATCTTGATGCCCTGCGCGCCCAGGCGCATCGCGTTCTGCATCGCGCGCTTCATCGCGCGGCGGAACATGATGCGCTTTTCGAGCTGCTGGGTGATGCTGTCGGCGATCAGTTGTGCATCGACTTCGGGCTTGCGCACCTCTTCGATGTTCACTGCGACCGGCACGCCCAGGCGGCGCGTCAGTTCGGCCTTGAGGTTCTCGATGTCCTCGCCCTTCTTGCCGATCACCACGCCCGGCCGTGCAGAGAAGATCGTGATGCGGGCGTTCTTGGCCGGGCGCTCGATCAGGATGCGCGAGACGGCGGCATTCTTCAGCCGCGCCTTCAGGAACTCGCGCACCTTCAGGTCCTCGGCCAGCATCGTGGCGAAGTTCTTGTTCCCCGCGTACCAGCGCGAAGCCCAGTTGCGCGTGACCTGAAGCCGGAAGCCGGTCGGGTGGATTTTCTGTCCCATGGTGTTCCTTGTCAGCGGCGCACGGCCGTCCGAAGACGTTGACGCGCCCCCTCGGGGGGCAGCGAACGACGTGAGAGTGGGGGCGTCATGTTTTCAGTTGCCGACGGTGATGTAGATGTGCGCGGTCGGCTTGCTGATGCGGTTGCCGCGGCCCTTGGCCCGGGCGGAAAAGCGCTTCAGCGTGGCACCTTGCTCGACGAAGATCGTCTTGATCGTCAGCTCGTCGATGTCGGCACCATCGTTGTGCTCGGCATTGGCGATCGCCGACTCCAGGCACTTCTTGATGATGCCGGCGGCGCGCTTGGGCGTGAAGGTCAGGATGTTGAGCGCCTGGTCCACCTTCTTGCCGCGAACCAGGTCGGCCACCAGCCGGCCCTTGTCTGCCGACAGGCGAACGCCGCGGACGATCGATTTGGTTTCCATCGTCGTCATCCTTATTTTCGGTTGGCCTTCTTGTCGGCCGGGTGCCCCTTGAATGTGCGTGTCATCGCAAATTCACCGAGCTTGTGGCCGACCATCTGATCGGTAACGTACACCGGTACGTGTTGCTTGCCGTTGTGCACGGCGATCGTGACGCCGATGAAATCGGGCAAGATCGTCGAGCGGCGCGACCAGGTCTTGATCGGCTTCTTGTCCTTCGTCGCCGAGGCTTTTTCCACCTTGGCTTGCAGGTGGTGGTCGACGAACGGGCCCTTCTTGAGTGAACGAGTCATGTCGTTTCCCTCTCTTGGCTATTTCTTGCGACGCGAGACGATGAACGTCTGCGTGCGCTTGTTGTTGCGAGTGCGATAGCCCTTGGTCATCGTGTTCCACGGCGACACCGGCACCTGGCCTTCGCCGGTGCGGCCTTCGCCGCCGCCGTGCGGGTGATCGACCGGGTTCATGGCCACGCCGCGCACCGTCGGGCGAATGCCGATCCAGCGCTTGGCGCCGGCCTTGCC
>JANOVJ010000564.1:0-3200 GCA_031417295.1 bacterium
CTGCCCGTGCACAGCTTCAGCGCCGACCCCGCGCGCTCGCGCGACTATGAGTTCGACGCGCACTGGGCGCTGTACGTCGAGAACTACCTCGAAGGCTTGCACATCCCGTTCATTCACCCCGGTCTGACGCAAACGCTGGACCTCGACAACTACCGCTACGAGTTCCATCGCTACGCTACCTTGCAGCTCGCTACTGCGCGCGACGACGAACCGGCGTTCGAGCTGCCGCCATCCTCACCCGAACACGGCCAGCGCATCGCGGCGTACTACTACTGGGTGTTCCCGAACCTGATGCTCAACTTCTACCCGTGGGGCTTGTCGTTGAACGTCGTGGTGCCGCTGGGAATGGCGCGCACGCGGGTGCTGTTCCGCTCGTTCGTGTGGGACGCGAGCCGGCTCGGCGGTGGTGCCGGCGGCGCGCTCGAGCAGGTCGAGTTGGAAGACGAAGCCGTGGTGCAGACGGTGCAACGCGGCCTGCGCTCGCGGCTGTATTCGAAGGGCCGCTACTCCCCGTCGCGCGAGCAGGGCGTGCACCACTTCCATCGGCTGCTGTGCGAGTTCATGGCCGACCCATCGCCCTGAGTCGCGTCAACCGGAGCACCAACAGCGCCAGCCCCGCCAGCATCAACGCCCAGGTTTGCGGCTCGGGCACGGGTGCGGTCGGCAGCGTCAGCCCGCGCAGTGTCAGTGGCGGATCGCCGCCGAGCGCGAACGGGTCGACCAGCGTGGCCAGTGCCGAGCCGCCGTAGAGCACGTTGCGCATGTCGACGGTCGAGAACGACTGGTAGATCAGCGTGAACGTTTCGCCCGGCTGCAACAGGCCGAAGTCGAGCGTGCCGGCAAAGCTGCCGCGCTCCGCCCTGGCCGTCAACTGGAACTCCTCCCAGCCGACGAAGCCGGTGGCCGTGGGCAGGCCGACGCCCTGCACGTCCGTCTCGGCGCGGCTGATGCTGAAGAGGCCGCCGGCCAGCGACACCCTGTCCGAGAAGCCCCAGATGGGCGCCACCACTCCGCTGACGGCGTTCTTTGCCGCGCCGATTTCGATGCCGGTGTAGGCAGCGACGCCGCCTTCGGCGTAGTACGCAGCGCCGCGGGCCTGCGAACCGTAGACGTTGAAGTCGAGGATCAGCGGCGTGTCCGCTTCGCTGGTGCCGACCGTGAGCGCGTAGCTCGTGACGGCGCTGGCGAACACGCGTTGGCCGGCGCCGCTGCCAAAGCCGAAGCCGGCCACCGCGCGGTTCTGGAAGAAGCCGTCCTTGCCTTGTTGCGCCAACGCCGTTTGCGTGCCGACCTGCGCGTTGGCGCTGAGCACGAACGGCAGGCCGAACGGGTGGTCGTCGAACAGGTCCACGCGCTGGTTGCCGCTGCTGCTGGTTTGCACCTGGGCACTGGCGGCAATTTCCAGGCTTTCGATCGTCAGGCCGGCCTGCACCGGGCCCGCGAACAGGCAGGGCAGCAGCCAGAGCGCGGTGAGGGCTTGTTTCATGCGCATCTCCTTCGGGTTGAGGGCAACGGCGTCGCCCTGCGCACAAGGTAGCGGGCGCGGCGTTCCGCGAGCGTTCCGCGGCGCCGCGGGGGTTGGCTGGCGCAGGTTCGCGGTGGCCGGCGCGAATGTGTGCGCGGCCTACGTCGGCAGCAGTTCGAGCGCCGCTTGCAGCGGCAGCCGCGCGCCTTCCGCTACGGCCTGGGCGTGCGCGGCGGCACTGTGCCGAGCCCGCACCGCTTCGAGCACCTGCTGCGCGAACACCCGTTCGGCATGCTCCAGTTCGGGCTGCGCCAGCACCATCGCCAGCAGCGCTGCCGCGCGCGCCGGCTCGCCGCTCTGGCCGAGCCACTCGGCCCAGTGCGCCGCCGCGCTCAGCAACGCCGGCTCGACCTGCCGCTGGCGTGCATCGGCCGTGGCCGCCAGCAGGAAGCGCCGCGCCTGCGGCAGGTCGCCGCGCTGGCCGGCGATGCGTGCGCGCAGCAGCCCGAGCTGGATCGCCAGCACCGGCGCGAGGCTGTCGAGGCCGTGCTCGGCGCAGTGCGCCGCCAGGCGCTCGGCCTGCGCCAGATCGCCGAGCTGCAACTGTGCCGACGCCAGGTTGTAGTGCAGGTAGGCGCGGGCCGACGGGTTGCCTTCGGCGTCGCAGCGTTGCAGGCCGCGCTCGAAGGTGGCGATGGCCAGAAGCGGCTGGCCGTTGCACAACTGCATCAGCCCGAGGTTGCTCAGCGGCTGCGCCAGGTCGCCGCCGATGGCGCTGCGCAAGTCCACGCATTCCTGGAGCGCGGCGCACGCGGCGCCGTAGCGGCCGGCCAGGTAGTGGATGCTGCCCAGGCAGCCCAGGCCGTTGCTCATGCTGAGCCGGTCTTCGAGCCGCCGTGCCACGGCCAGGGCTTCCTCGAAGTGGCCCTGCGCTGCCTCGGCGTGGCCGAGCACCAGTTCGGCCTGCCCGGCATAGAAGAGGCCGGTGGTGAGCATCCGCGGCTCGCCGCCCCGGCGCAGCGAAGGCAGCACGCGCCGGGCCAGCGCCACCGCTTCGGCGCAGCGGCCGAGGTTGTACAACAGCACCAGGCGCGACACGTTGACCCGGGCCAGCGCCACCGCATCGCCGGCCACGGCGCTCTCGGCCGCTTCGAGCAGGGCCAGCCCTTCGCGCCAGCGCGCGTTCACGTAGTGGACGATGCGCAGCGGCGTGGCGGCGTCGCGCAGCAGGTCGATGCGGCGCTGCGCCAGCGCCCACAGCCAGGCGGCCGCCAGGTTGTCGAGCTCGGGCTGGTGTTCGCGGCAAAAGGCCGTCATCGCGACCGCCTGGTCGGGCGGGGGCAGGCGCAGCAGCAGTTGGCCGAAGAACTCGGCATGGCGGCGCTGCGCCTGCGCGAGCGCGGCGCCGTCCAGCGCCAGCCGGGCGTGCGCGAACTGCTGCAAGAGCGGGTGCAGGCTGAAGCGGCTGGCGCTGCGCGCCGGGCCGGCGGCGTCGTCGTCGTGGCGCAGCAGCGACTTGTCGAGCAAGGCCGCCAGCACCCCCAGCGACGCGTCGGCCACGTGCCGCGCGGCGTTGCGCGTGAAGCCGCCACGAAACACGCTCAAGCCCGCCAGCGCGGCCCGCTCGGCGGGCACCATGCGCCGCCACGAGTGCTCGAAGGTCGAGGCCACGCTGCGGTGCCCGGCCGCGTCTTCGTCGAGCAACTGGCCGCTGCGCAGGTCGCGCACGATCTCG
>JANOVJ010000565.1:0-8555 GCA_031417295.1 bacterium
GAGCCCACCCGCCTTCGCGCAAGGCGGCAAGACCCTCCGCCTGCTCGTCGGCTTCCCGGCGGGTGGCGGCACCGATGCCATCGCGCGCCTGCTGGCCGAGCGTCTGAAGGACGAACTCGGCGCGCCCGTCATCGTCGAGAACAAGCCCGGTGCCGGTGGCCAACTGGCGGCGCAGGCCCTGAAGGCCGCCGCGCCCGACGGCAGCACCTTCTTCCTGACGCACGACCACACCGTCTCGATCCTGCCGCTGGTGGTCAAGAACCCGGGTTTCGATACGGCGCGCGACTTCGTGCCCGTGGCCGGCTTCGCCACCTTCGCCAATGCGTGGGCGCTGTCCGGCGGCACGCCGGCCAAGTCGATGGCCGAGTACGTGGCCTGGGTCGCGGGCGCGGGCGGTGGCAAGGGGGCAGTGGGCATCCCTGCGCCGGCCTCGGTGCCCGAGTTTCTGGTCAAGGTGGTCGGCGAGAAGTTTCGGCTCGACCTGGTGGCCGCGCCCTATCGCGGCAGCGCGCCGATGATGGCCGACATGCTGGGCAACCAGATCGCGGCCGGCGTCGGCTCGATCCCCGATTTCATCGAGAACCACCGTGCCGGCAAAGTGCGCGTGGTGGCCGTGATGGGCTCGGCCCGCCAGGCCACGTTGCCCGATGTGCCGACGCTCGCCGAACTGGGCTTGCCGGGGTTCGAGGAGCTGCCGTTCTACGGATTCTTCGCGCCCGCAGGCACGCCGGCATCGGTACTCGACCCGTTCGCGGCCGCCGTGGCCAAGGCCGTTGCGATGCCGGAAGTCAAGGAGCGTCTCACGGCGATGGGCCTGTCGGTGGGCTTCATGAACCAGGCCCAGTTCTCCGCACGTGAGCGGGCTTACACGTCGGTCTGGTCGCGCATCATCAAGGCGAGCGGGTTTCAGCCGCAGTGACACGGCCGAGGAATCACCCGTGCGCAGTATGATGTGTACATCCAAACACGGGCTTTCGATCCATGTCCACGACCATGACTGTCCGCCTCGAAGACGACGTCAAGAACCGACTTGATGGGCTGGCCGATGCTACCCAGCGCAGCAAGTCGTTCCTCGCTGCTGAAGCCATTCGGGCTTACGTGGAAAACAATGAGTGGCAGATTGGTGAAATTCGGGCGGCATTGACGGAAGCCGACGCTGGCGAGTTCGCCAGCGACAAGGACGTTGCCGCACTCGCGAAGAAGTGGAAAGTCGGTGCGGCTTAGATGGCTGCGCAAGGCGCTGCGCGACCTTGACGAAGAGGCCTCCTACATCGCGGCCGACGACGCGGCTGCGGCATGCCTCGTCGTCAAGCGAGTACTCGATGCCGTCGCATTGCTTTCAGAGCAACCCGGGCTCGGCCGGCCCGGCCGGGTGCCCGGCACTCGCGAGTTGATCGTGGTCAGAACGCGCTATGTCGTGCCGTACCGAGTGCGCGGCGATACGGTCGAAGTCTTGCGGGTGTTCCATACGGCGAGGCGGCTGCCCGATCGGTGGTGAAACCGGCCGTTGAAGTCTCTACCCGGCCACCGCGCCACCACGCCGACGGCTGCGGCGCCGCCACAAACGCCACGCCAACAACGGCAAGCCGACGAACGCGGCCAGCCCCCACACCCACGTCGCGTAGTCCGACGGCACCCACGATGCGCGGATCAAATCGCCATCGCGCAACTCGGGCGGGAACGGCCGCGGCGGCACCGGGACGATCTGCGCCATTGCCGGGTCGCTCGGCACGAGCGTGCGGTACTCCCAGGTCGAAACGGCCGGCGCGCCGCCGAAGGCGCGGCTCGACGGGAACTGCGGGAAGCGCATGAAGACAAGGGCCTGCGCGTCCTTCGCCAGCATCTGCGCGAGCGCGACGGGAACGTCGCCCGCCAGCGGTGGGCCCTGCGTCATCGCCCACAGGCTGGCAAAGGCTTCCTCCAGCGCCGCGGCCGGCAGCAGCCGCGTCTGGTCGGTGCGCAGGTAGTCGAAGGCGAGCCGGCCTTTCTGGATCGACAGGTCCCTGATCGCCACGAACGGGTACGCCGCCCACGCCAGCACGCGGCTCGACGGGCCGCGTGCCGGCACCTCCCAGCCAAGTGCGCGCAGGGTGTCGACGCTGATCGAGGTGCAGTTCTGGTTCGGGTGGTAGTAGACGAGCTGGTGGCGGTAGAACTGGTTGAACACCCGGTTCAGCGCCGACTGCACCAGCGCTGCGGCGCGCTCGTCGTTCAACACCGCGACGAGCATCGTCGTCGGGCGGTACCAGCCCTGGCCGGCGTTCAGGTCGGCGAGGTAGTTGTCCAGCGGCACGGGCGCCGCGATGATGCCCTTCTCGCTTTCGACGTCGAGCGAGTAGAAGTTGTTGACCAGCCAGTTGGCAATGCTGCCGTCGGCCTGCACGCGGCCGGTGACGATGGCGAAATGGCCGCCGTGCGCCTCGTCGTCATCGCCCTGGGCGCCGTTGACCATCAGGCCGATCACTGGGCGGCCGGCCCAGTCGGCGTTGTTGCTGGCGCTGTTGCTGGCGTTGTCGCTGGCTTTGTCAGGGATGCTGCCGGCGCGCTGCCAAAGCGTCATCGCCGCGAACGGGCTTTGCGCGCCGCCGCGCGGTTCCTCGCGCATCAGCGTGCGCATCGCTTCGGCGGGCGCGCCCGGCGGCAGCACGCGCGGCGGCGGCGGGTTCGGGCCGAACCTGAAGTCTTCGGGCCAGAGGCTTCGCGCAACGAAGCCGGCCTCGGTGGCCGTGCCACGCATCGACACCTCGCGCGACTTGAAGAAGGCAAGTGACGAAGCATCGACGTACGAGCGGTTGAGCGCGATCTTGGACACCAGTTGCAACGGCACCGTGCCCTGGGGCGTGGCCACCGAGCGCGCGTCATCGGCGAGTCGGGCCCCGCGCAGCACATGCGGCGCGGCGACCCAGACCAGCGGCGGAAAGTCGATTGCGGCGCCTGCGGTGCGGATGGCCGCCCAGTGGCGGATGTCGTCGAAGGCATGGACGCCGGTCTCGAAGCCCGCCACCGGCAGGCCGGCGCGGGGCACGGCCACTGTCTCGTTGCGGAAGTACCAGGCCGCCTGCCGCAGCGCGGGCTGGGGTGTTGCGCCTTGCCCGGTGAGCGTGAAGGCCTGCGCCGGGTAGAGGCCGAACCAACCGTTGGCAGTCGCGCCGCTGGCGACTGCCGAAGCGGCAACGCCCTCGCCGCCTGCCGCTGCGGCGGCCTGAGCCGCGGCAAGTACCGACACCGCCATCAACCCGCGCACCCAGGCCGCGGCGAGTTGGCGCACCGACACCGCCCGCCTGGCACGGTGTGGCGTGGGTTCATCGGCTGCTGGCTGTTCACGCATGTCCATCGATTCGTCGCCGCGATCTTGGCACAGCCCGCACCGGCCAGCCGCGCCGGTATGCTGCGCCAGTGCCTCGCTGGCGCGCATGACACGATGCCCAACGCCCAGATCTTCATCAGCTACCGCCGCGACGACGCCGCCGGCTATGCGCGTGCGGTGTACGCTGAACTGGCGTGCCAGTTCGGCGCCGAGCGCGTGTTCATGGATGTGGACGACATCGGCGCCGGGCAGATGTTCGACGAGGTGATCCAGCGTGCCGTGGGCGAGTCGAAGGTGCTGCTGGTGATGATGGGCAAGCGCTGGCAAGGCGAGCGCGAAGGCCGGCCGCCCCGCATCGCCGACGCGGGCGATTTCGTGCGGCTCGAGGTGGCCGCCGGGTTGGCCGGTGGATTGCACGTGATTCCGTTGCTGCTCGACGGGGCAACGATGCCGGGCGAGGCCCAACTGCCCGAGGAACTGCGGCCGCTGGTGCGGCGCAATGCGCTGGAGATTGGCAACACGCGCTTCGCGGCCGATGTGCAGCGGCTCGTCGCGGCGCTGCGCGAAGCGCTGGGTGAGCCGCCTGCCGCGCCGGCTTCAGCACCACCGAACAGAGGCGGCTGGTGGCTGCTGGCAGGCGCGTTGTCGGTGGCCGCGCTGGTGGCCGCATGGCCATGGCGATCGCCCGCGATCGGCGACGGCGCCGCAGCGCCCGAGCGGGCCGCGGCCAGCGCTGTGGCCAGCACACCGCGGCCCGACATCAACGGCGAATGGCAGGCCGAGGTCAACTACGACTGGCCGAACGCCCGCTACGTCGAGCGCTTCGTTTTCGGCGGCGAGACGGGCTCGTTGCATGGCAGCGCGAGCTTCCTGCGCGTGCCGCGCGGCCTGCTCGAAGGCGCCATCGACGCAAACGGGCTGCGCTTCATCACGCGCACTGATGAAGTCGCAGGTGGCGCCGGCACGGCCACCGTGCACCGCTACCGCGGCACGCTGGCCGGCAAAGAAATTCGCTTCGTGATGCAGACCGAGGGCGGCGCGTCGGCCCACGTGCCGGTCGAGTTCGTCGCGCGGCGGGTAGCCGGGGCGGCGTCAAGCCCGTCGAAGTAGTGTTGCCGCGCGGCTCGGGCCACGCGCGATTCATTTCACCGCCAGGCCGAGCAACAGCGTGCAAGCCCGCGTCAGTGGTTCTCTTTGGCATGGTTGATCGAGTACTTCGGGATCTCGACCGTCACGTCCTGCTGCGCCAGAATGGCTTGGCACGACAGGCGCGACTGCGGCTCCAGGCCCCAGGCACGGTCGAGGAGGTCTTCCTCGCTCTCGTCCATCTCGCCCAGCGAATCGAAGCCCTGGCGCACGACCACGTGGCAGGTGGTGCAGGCGCACGACAGCTCGCAGGCGTGCTCGATGGCGATGTCGTTTTCGAGCAGCGCTTCGCAGATCGAGGTGCCGGCGGGCGCTTCGATGCGGGCGCCGGCCGGGCAGTACTCGGGGTGCGGCAGGATGGTGATGACGGGCATGGCGTGGGTTTCCGGCGCGACTCAGTGCCCGCCCGGCCTTCCGAAGGGCACTGAGCGTCCCTGCGGAGGGCAGCGAACGCAGCGAGCTTGGGGGTACGTCACTTCAGATCTCGTTGATGCTGCGCCCGGCCAGCGCCTGGCGGATGCCGCGGTTCATGCGTTCCGCAGCGAAGGCTTCGGTGCCGTGGGCGAGCGCCTCGACCGCATCGTCGATCGCCCGGTGGTCGTCGCCCGCCGCATGGGCCTGCAGGTCGTTCACCAGGCCTTCGATCGCCGCGCGTTCGGCCGGCGTGAGCAGGTCGGCATCGGCATTCAGCGCCGAGCGAATGCCCAGCAGCAACCGCTCGGCCTCGACCTGCGATTGGCGCAAGGTGCGCGCCAGCATGTCGGCGTCGGCGCTGGAAAAACTCTCTTGCAGCATGCGCGCGATGTCGTCGTCGGCGAGGCCGTAGCTCGGCTTGACATCGATCGCCGCTTCGACGCCCGAGCCTTCTTCGCGCGCCTTCACACTCAGCAGCCCGTCGGCATCGACCTGGAAGCTGACGCGGATGCGCGCTGCCCCAGCCACCATCGGCGGGATGCCGCGCAGCTCGAAGCGCGCCAGCGAACGGCAGTCGGCAACGAGTTCGCGTTCACCCTGCACGACGTGCAGTGCCAGCGCGGTCTGCCCATCCTTGAAGGTGGTGAAGTCTTGCGCGCGGGCGGTGGGAATGGTGCTGTTGCGCGGGATGATGCGTTCGACCAGGCCGCCCATGGTTTCCAGCCCGAGGGAGAGCGGGATCACGTCGAGCAGCAGGATCTGATCGGCCCCCGCGTTCCCGGCGAGCTGGTTGGCCTGGATGGCAGCGCCGAGCGCGACCACCTCGTCGGGGTTCATGTCGGTCAGCGGCGCCTGGCCGAAGAACCCGGCGACGGCCGCCTGCACCATCGGCATGCGCGTCGAGCCGCCGACCATCACCACGCCCTTCACCTCAGTGCGATCCGCCCGCGCGTCGCGCAGCACCTTGCGCACCGCGACCAGCGTGCGCGCGACCAGCTCGCTCGTCAGCGCGACAAACTGCGCTCGCTCCACCCGCAGCGACAACTCGCCGCCCGACAGCGGGCAGGCCAGCGTGGCGTGGTCGGCTGTGCTGAGCTTTTCCTTGGCTGCACGGGCTGCGACCAGCACGGCGCGCTTGTCTTGCGGCGTGGGCGCATCGAGGCCCGATTGGGCCAGCGCCCAGTCGGCCAGCAGGTGGTCGAAGTCGTCACCGCCGAGGGCCGAATCGCCCCCCGTTGCGACCACTTCGAACACGCCTGCGGCGAGGCGCAGCAGCGAGATGTCGAAGGTGCCGCCGCCCAGGTCGTACACCGCGTACAAGCCCTCGGCGCCATGCTCCAGCCCGTAGGCGACGGCTGCGGCGGTGGGCTCGTTGATGAGGCGCAGCACGTTCAGGCCGGCCAGTTGTGCGGCGTCTTTGGTCGCTTGTCGCTGCGCATCGTCGAAGTAGGCGGGCACGGTGATCACGGCGCCGAAAATGTCGTCGTCGAAGCTGTCTTCGGCGCGCTGGCGCAGCGTGGCCAGGATCTCGGCCGACACTTCGACCGGCGACTTCACACCGGCCACGGTGTCGATCTGCAGCATCCCTGGCGTGTCGATGAAGTCATACGGCAGCTTGTCGCGCTGCGCCACGTCGGAGAGGCTTCTGCCCATGAAGCGCTTCACCGACACGACGGTGTTGCGCGGGTCATGCGCCGCTTCGGCCAGCGCCTCGGCGCCGACCTGCCGCCGCGTCTGCCCCTGCCCATCGATGAAGTAGCGCACGGCCGAGGGCAGGATCGAACGGCCGTGCCCATCGGGCAGGCATTCCGCAACGCCGCTGCGCACGGCCGCCACCAGCGAGTGCGTGGTCCCGAGATCGATCCCGACGGCGATGCGCCGCTGATGCGGGTCGGGGCTTTCGCCGGGTTCGGAGATTTGCAGCAGCGCCATCGCGTCATTGTCCCAGCGCTTCGAGCCGGCGATCGACGTCAAAGGCAAAACGCTCGACGAACATGAGGGCTCTGACCTGGCGCGCGGCTTCGGCGTGGTTGCGCTCGTCGTCCAACGTGTGTTCGAGTTGGGCCAGCAGGGAATGGCGCCGCGCCGCCACGTCGGTGGCGAGTGCATCGACCGCGGCTTCGGTGTCGGCTTCGTCGAGTGCCTCGCGCCAGGCCATCTGCTGCATCAGAAAGGCCGTCGGCATCGCGGTGTTGCTCTCGGCATCGACCGCGGCTCCATGCAGTTCACACAGGTAGGCGGCGCGCTTCAACGGGTCTTTCAGCCGCTGGTAAGCCTCGTTCACGCGCACCGCCCACTGCATCGCGATGCGTTGCGCGGCGGCGCCTTCGGCCGCGAAACGATCCGGGTGCACCTTGGCCTGCAACGAGCGCCAGTGGGCGTCGATCTCGGCCCGGGCCTGCGCCTGGCGCGGCGGCAGATCGAACAATTCAAAGTCGGTGGCTTGAAGGTTCATGGCATAAAAAAACGCGGCCGGTCGCCGCGCTCGGGGATCAACTTCCGGACTCAGCCAAGGCGCTGGCAGGCGCCTTGGCCTTCGCCAGCCACAAGGCCGCGCGCAGGCGCGCCCTTGTGCGCGGGCTCAGACCCGGAACGACTCGCCGCAACCGCAGCGGTCCTTCTCTTTCGGGTTGTGGAACTTGAAGCCTTCGTTCAGGCCCTCGCGCACGAAGTCGAGTTCGGTGCCGTCGATGTAGGGCAGGCTCTTCGGGTCGATCAGCACCTTCACGCCATGGCCCTCGAAGATCACGTCTTCGGGCGCTACGTCGTCGGCATATTCGAGCTTGTAGGCCAGGCCCGAACAGCCGGTCGTCTTGACGCCCAGACGCACGCCGACACCCTTGCCGCGCTTCGCGATGAAGCGCGAAACATGGCGCGCGGCGGCTTCGGTGAGAGTGACTGCCATGACGTTTCCGCGCGCTTCAGTGCTGGCGGGCTTTGTAGTCGTTGACCGCCGCCTTGATCGCGTCCTCGGCCAGGATCGAGCAGTGGATCTTCACCGGCGGCAAGGCCAGTTCCTGCGCGATGTGGGTGTTCTTGATCGTCAGCGCCTCGTCGAGCGATTTGCCCTTGACCCATTCGGTCACGAGCGAGCTCGACGCGATGGCCGAGCCGCAGCCGTAGGTCTTGAACTTGGCGTCTTCGATCAGACCGGTCACCGGGTTGACCTTGATCTGCAGCTTCATCACGTCGCCACAGGCCGGCGCGCCGACCATGCCGGTGCCGACGCTTACGTCGCCCTTGTCGAACGAACCGACATTGCGCGGGTTCTCGTAGTGCTCGATGACTTTTTCACTGTAGGCCATGGTGTTTCTCCAACAAACGAATTCAGGTCAATGCGCAGACCACTGGATGGTGCTGATGTCGATGCCGTCCTTGAACATCTCCCACAGCGGCGAGAGTTCGCGCAGCTTGGCGACGTTCTCGCCGATCGTACCGATCGCATAGTCGATCTCTTCGACGGTCGAGAAGCGGCCGATCGTCATGCGCAGCGACGAATGCGCGAGTTCGTCGCTGCGGCCGAGCGCGCGCAGCACGTAGCTCGGCTCCAGGCTCGCCGAGGTACAGGCCGAGCCGGACGATACCGCCAGCCCCTTGATGCCCATGATCAGCGACTCGCCTTCGACAAAATTGAACGAGATGTTCAGGTTGTGCGGCACGCGCTGTTCGAGGTGGCCGTTGATGAACA
>JANOVJ010000566.1:0-2646 GCA_031417295.1 bacterium
GCGTCGGCCGAATCGACGTAGCCTTTCATCGCATACGGCTTCTTCGGGTCCTGGTACTGGAAGCCGAACGGGTACAGCACGTTGGTCACGCCCATCGTGATGCCTTCGGAGCCGCGCTCGGTGAAGATGTAGGCGCCATACACCTTCTTGCCGTCGATCGTGCGGCCCTGGAAGAACTCGGCCACCTGCTTGAACTCGGTCCAGGTCTTTGGCGCGGCGAGGTCGCGGTTGTACTTCTTCTTGAACTCGGCCTGAAGTTCGGGCTTGGCGAACCAGTCGCGGCGGTACGTCCAGCCGACCGCGTCGGCCATTGCCGGCAGAGCCCAGTAGTTCGGCGTGTTCTTCGGCCACTCGGCATAGCCCACCACCGTGGCGGGCATGAAGTCGGTCATCTTGATGCCCTCCTTCGCGAAGAAGTCGTTCAGCTTCACGTAGTGGCCGCTCTCGGCTGCGCCGCCGATCCACTGGCTGTCGCCGATGATCAGGTCGCACAGCTTGCCCTTGGAGTTCAGCTCGTTCAACATCCGGTCGGCAAAGTTGGGCCAGGGCACGAACTCGAACTTCATCTTCACGCCGGTCTTGGTGGTGAAGTCTTTCGACAACTCCACCAGCGCGTTCGCCGGGTCCCAGGCGGCCCAGCAGAGGGTGATGGTCTTGTCCTGCGCCTGCGCGGCGGTGCCGCCCAGGGTCAAGAAGGCCGCCGCCGCGATCGCGGCGACAGTGGGCAGTTTGCTCAGCAATCGTTTCATGGGGTACGTCTCCTATCGCTTCTCAGGGTGGGGGCTCTTGGTATCCGGCCGACGCGTTGCTCAGTGCAGGTTCTCGGCGGTCAGGATTTCGACCCGCGGCTGCACCACGGACAGTGCGCCTCGCAGGTTCTCGCACAGCGCGCGCAGCACGCGGGCGGCGGTGAGGATGCAGTAGTGAATGTCCTGGTGCAGCACGTAGGCGAGCTCGCCCGTGGTCAGCAGCGTGCGGTGGGCGTCGCACAGGTCGTGCGCGGCCACTGCCGGCGTGCGGGCAAGGCGGAGGCTGGCCACGGCTCGGGCCACGCCGACGCTGGCCGAGCCCACGTTGTAGAGGCCGGCCAGGCGCGTGGGATCGATGTCTTCGCTGTCGAACCAGCGCAGCAGCGCGGCGGCGGCGGCGGCGTCGTCGGCCGGCAGCTCTTGCAGCCGCTGCATGCGCAGCGCCGGGAAGCGCTCCTCGAGCACTTGCGAGAAGCCGATCCGGCGGTCGATCTCGCACGACAGGCGCGTCGCCTGCGAGGTGAGCAGCAAGGTGTCGCCAGTGCCGGCCATGCGCGCCAGCAGCAGCCCCGCAGTGCGGCCGGCGGAGCGGTTGTCGGCACCGACATGGGTCTCGCGCATCGAGCCGGTCACGTCGGAGAACAGCGTCACCACGTGGACGCCGGAGCGCACGAGTTCGTTGATCGCGAGCTTGACGGCGGGCACGTCGGGCGCGAGCAATGCGATGCCATCACAGCCGGCGAGGCTGCTCAACTCGGCGGCGAATTGCGCCGGATCGGTGGCGTCGAAGCGGTGCGTGACTTCGTTGATGTGCTGGTGCCGGAAGTCGCCCGCGCTCTGCGCCACCTGCCGCTCAACAAGCTCGAAGAACGGGTTGGCTTCGGCCGGCAGCACGTAGGCAAAGCGGAAGTTGGCGTCGCGCCGCGGCCGGCCGGGTTGCGGCGGCACGCCGAGCTTTTCAACCGCCTGCATCACCCGTTGCAGGGTGTCGGCATTCACCCCGGGGCGGCGGTTCAGCACCCGGTCCACCGTGGCCGTGCCCACGCCCGCTTCGCGGGCAATGTCGGCAATGGTCGTCGGGGTGGGCATGGTCAGGGGGTGATTGAGTTCGCTTGATGGGATTGAATGTAATCACATCATTAAATAACGCAATCAGGGTTTTCGAGCGTTCTCCTGAAAGGCCGATCGCCGGCCCGTAGCTCGAATTTCGTGGGGGCTTGTGTGCGCCCGGCCGACTATCCGGCGCAGCTTCTGAAGCCGCTGAAGATGTCGTCGCGCTCGGGCAGGTAGAAGTTGCGGTAGCGCGGGTGGCGCATCCGGCCGCGGGTGGCGACCGACGCGCCGCGCAGCACCTTGTGGCTGCCGAACCAGGGCTCGGAATAGTCGAGGTACGGGTCGGCGCTGAATCCGGGATAAGGCCGGAAGGTGCTGGCCGTCCACTCCCACACCTGGCCCCAACGCAGGCCGCGCGACTCGCCGGTAAGCGCGGCGTGTTCCCACTCCAGCTCGGTCGGCAGGCGGCGCCCGGCCCAGCGGCACCAGGCATCGGCCTCGTACCAGGTGACGTGGGTCACGGGTTGCGCCAGCGGCACGCGGCTGAGCTTGCCGAAGCGCTGTGCCAGCACGCCATGGCGCATCTGCTCGACATGGCGCGGGCAGCGCCTGCCAACGCTCTGGACCCAGGCCCAACCGTCGGCCGACCAGCAACGCGCGTCGTCGTAACCGCCGTCTTCGACGAACTCGGTGTACTGGGCCCAGCAAACCGCCTGGGCGTCGATCTCGAACTCGGGAATGGCTTCTTCGTGGGCCCACTTCTCGTTGTCGAACACGAATCCACCCGGGCTAGCGCCGAGCGCGTGCCGCGTCGCCAGAAAGTACAGCGGCGGACGCGCGGCCA
>JANOVJ010000567.1:0-11345 GCA_031417295.1 bacterium
CATGCCGCGCGCGATGGCCTGCCACTGCGCCACATCGACGCGCCGGCTCAACCCCCGGTCGGCAACGATCTCGATGCAGTGTTCGGCCAGCAGCAGGTAGATCAGCACGCCGTTGTTGTGCTCGGTGTCCCAGACGCGCAGCTTGCCGAACTGTGTCACCGCGCGCTCGCGCGCCGTTGCGCCGCGCCAAAGGTACGATAGCGGCAGACCGGCTTCGACGCAGATGCGGATCTCTCCGCTGTGTGTCAGTTCGCTGGCCGCCACCCGTTCGCGCAGGCGCTCGAGCCCGGCCGCACCAAGTGCGCGCCGGGCGTCGCCTTCATCGAGCCAGCGATGCTTGAGGATGCGCAGCCAGCGGTTCATGCTCACCAACTCCCTGAGGCGCCGCCGCCGCCAAAGTCGCCGCCGCCGCCCGAGCCGAAACCACCGCCGCCACCCCCTCGACCGCCACCCCACCCGCCCATTGCACCGCCCGCGCCTCCGCCCCAGATGACGGGCCCGGCGCGGCCGCCGAGACGGCTGCCGGTTCGGCCGGCCACGCTACCGCCCGCGCGGCTGCCGATGCCGACCACGCCGACGAGGATCAGCGCCACCAGCGCCGCCGCGCCGCCGACCAGCAGGCTGGCGGTCAGCCACCAGCCGATGCCGCCCAGCACGCCGCCGGTCGCCACCGCGCCGAGCTTGCGGCCGAGCACGCCCGTCAGCACCGCGCCGACGATGGGCGCGCCGACGAACAGAAAGATCGCCATGTCCTGCCAGTCGAAGCCTGCACCCGCCCGCTGGCCGCCCGGCGGCTTGGCTTCCGGTTCGGGCAGGCCTTCAGTGCCGATGCGGGCCGCGATCCTGTCTACCGCCGCGGCCAGGCCACGCGCGTAGTCACCGGCCTTGAACGCGGGCGTGATGCTTTCGTTGATGATGCGGCTCGCCGCGAGGTCGGGGATCGCGCCTTCGAGTGCCTTGGCGACCTCGATGCGCACCCGCCGGTCGTTCTTCGCAACCACGATCACGATCCCGTCGCCGACCTGCCGGCGGCCGATCTTCCACGTGTCGGCCACCCGCTGCGCGTAGGCCGCGATGTCCTCGGGTTGCGTGCTCGCCACCATCAGCACCACGACCTGCGAGCCGCGCTCCTGCTCGACGGCGGCAAGCTGGGCCGTCAGCGCCTGCACCTGCGGCGGCGACAAGGTGCCGGTCTGGTCGATCACCCGACCGGCGAGCGCCGGCACCGGCTGCACGTCTTGCGCGCACGTGCCAGCGGCGATCGCCAGCGAACAAACCAACCCAGCGAGCCAGCGCAGCATGGCGGCAGCGAACAGCGGGCTACTTCGACGCCGGCTTGTCGAAGCTCACCGTCGGCGGCACCGCGATCTGGGCCTCGTTCTGGACCGTGAAGTTCGGCTTCGGGCTGTAGCTGAAGACCATCGCCGTCAGGTTGGTCGGGAAGCTGCGCGCCAGCACGTTGAAATCGGCCACCGCCTTGATGTAGCGGTTGCGGGCCACGGTGATGCGGTTCTCGGTGCCTTCGAGTTGCACCCGCAAGTCCTGGAACGCGGCGTTGGCCTTCAACTGCGGGTACTGCTCGGCCACCACCATCAGCCGGCTCAGCGCGCCGGTGAGTTCGCCTTGGGCCTTCTGGAATTTTTCGAACGCCGCAGGGTCGTTGACGAGCTCCGGCGTCGCGTTGATGCTGGTCGCGCGCGAGCGCGCCTCGATCACCTTGGTCAGCGTGTCCTGCTCGAAGCTCGCCTCGCCCTTGACCGTGGCCACGATGTTCGGGATCAGGTCGGCGCGGCGCTGGTACTGGTTCAGCACTTCCGACCACGCGGCCTTGACCTGCTCATCCAGGCGCTGGAAGTCGTTGTAGCCGCAGCCGCTGAGCGACAGCGCGGTGATGAGGGCGAGGAGTAGCCCATGCCAACGGGTGCGAATCATGATTCAAGGTCCTTCGGGTGGTGCGCGACGTGCAGTGGCCGCGTCGGGAAGATGGGGGCAGTGGGGCGCTTTCAAGGCTGCGGCCTGTTGCGGCGGCGAAGGCAATCTCATTCGGCCGGCAGGAAGCCTTCGATCGACAGGTAGCGCTCGCCGGTGTCGTAGTTGAAGCCGAGCACGGTGGCGCCGGCCGGAAGCTCAGGCAGCTTCTGCGCGATGGCCGCGAGCGTCGCACCCGACGAAATGCCGACCAACATGCCTTCTTCGCGGGCGCAACGCCGCGCCATCTCGCGCGCCGCTTCGGCCTCGACCTGGATCGTGCCGTCGAGCAGCTCGACATGCAGGTTCTTCGGGATGAAGCCGGCGCCGATGCCCTGGATCGGGTGCGGGCTCGGCTTACCGCCGCTGATCACCGGCGACGCGCTCGGCTCGACCGCGAACACCTTCAACTGCGGCCACATCGCCTTCAGCACCTGCGCGCAACCGGTGATGTGCCCGCCGGTGCCCACGCCGGTGATCAGTGCATCGACGCCGCCCGGAAAGTCGGCCGCGATTTCCTGCGCTGTGGTCCGCACATGGATTTCGATGTTGGCGGTGTTCTCGAACTGCTGCGGCATCCAGCTGTTCGCCGTCTCGGCGACGAGTTCAGCGGCCCGTGCGATCGACCCGTTCATGCCCTTCTCGCGCGGTGTCAGCACGAAGCTCGCGCCGTAGGCCAGCATCAGCCGGCGCCGCTCGACGCTCATGCTGTCGGGCATCACCAGCACCAGCTTGTAGCCCTTCACGGCGGCCACCATCGCCAGGCCAATGCCGGTGTTGCCGGAAGTCGGCTCGATGATCGTGCCGCCGGGCTTCAACGCGCCAGACTGTTCGGCGGCCTCGATCATCGCCAGCGCGATCCGGTCCTTGATCGAGCCGCCCGGGTTGCTGCGCTCGCTCTTGATGAACACGTGGTGCGCGGCGCCGAACAGCCGGTTGATGCGGATGTGCGGCGTGTTGCCGATGGTGTGCAGGATGTTCTGGACGGGCATCACGATCCTTTGTCGAGTGGCCGCGCAAGCGGCTGCAATGGGGCGTCATTATGGAACGCGCTGGTGCCGGGTGTGGCGCCGCGTTTGCGACAATCGGTGCATGACCGCACCGCTGCAAAACGACACCTTCCTGCGCGCCTGCCTGCGCCAGCCCACCACCCACACCCCCGTCTGGCTGATGCGCCAGGCCGGGCGCTACCTGCCCGAGTACCGCGCCACCCGGGCCAAGGCCGGCAGCTTCATGGGCCTGGCCACCAACACCGACTACGCGACCGAGGTCACGCTGCAGCCGCTGGAGCGCTACCCGCTCGATGCCGCCATTCTCTTCAGCGACATCCTGACCGTGCCCGACGCGATGGGCCTGGGCCTCTCGTTCGCGCTCGGCGAAGGCCCGCGCTTTGCCCACCCGGTGCGTGATGAAGCGGCCGTGGCGAAGCTCGAAGTGCCCGACATGCAAAAGCTGCGCTATGTCTTCGACGCCGTCGCCAGCATCCGCAAGGCGCTGAACGGCCGCGTGCCGCTGATCGGCTTTTCCGGCAGCCCGTGGACGCTGGCCTGCTACATGGTCGAAGGCGCGGGCTCCGACGACTACCGGCTGGTGAAGACCATGCTCTACCGCCGGCCCGACCTGCTGCACCGCATGCTCGCCATCAACGCCGACGCGGTGGCGGTGTACCTGAACGCGCAGATCGATGCTGGCGCGCAGGCGGTGATGATTTTCGACAGTTGGGGCGGGGTGCTCGCCGACGGCGCGTTCCAGCAGTTCAGCCTGGCCTACACACGCCGCGTGCTGGCCCAACTCAAGACCGAGCGTGACGGCGTGCGCGTGCCGCACATCGTGTTCACCAAGGGCGGTGGGCCCTGGCTCGAAGAGATCGCGGCATTGAAGCCCGATGTGGTCGGGCTCGACTGGACCGTCAACCTCGCCGCGGCACGCGCCAAGGTGGGCGACCGCGTCGCGCTGCAAGGCAACCTCGACCCCAATGTGCTTTTCGCGCTGCCCGAGCAGATCGAGGCCGAGGTGCTGAAAGTGCTGCACGCTTTTGGCGCGCCGGGCCCCGCGAGTGGGCACATCTTCAATCTCGGCCACGGCATCAGCCAGCACACGCCGCCCGAGAGCGTGGCCGTGCTTGTGGAGGCCGTGCACACGCATTCACGGCGCCTGCGCAGCGAGGCCGAAGTGCCCGCTTGAGCGTGGCGATTTGGCGACGATCGCCGGTTGCAACAGGTCTTTCCCTGATTGCCTGTCGGTGTCGTCTGGCCGCCGGAATTTGCCAATTTTTGCAATCGATGCTTGACTTATCCCCAAAATGCGGAATGGCCCCTGGCGCCGCGTGAAATTCCGCGCCGCACCATCAGGAACCACGCAATGTTGGCCAAGTGGCTGATTTCATTGACTTATCTGGGAGCCCTCGGCACCCGCTGCGGGGCCCGTCGAGACCCCCGGATCCGGTCATCGGCGCCGAAAAGGGTGGGTTTCCCACAAAGTTATCCACAGCTTGGTGAGCGTACCGGCAAAACCCTTTTGAATCATGTACTTAGAGGGTTTGCTTGAAGAAGACTGGAGATTCATCGTCTAACTTCCGCTGGTCTGCGGATGCCTGATGCCTGTGTTGTCCAGGTGGCTGTGGACGCGCCGCAGCACAGTGGCCTGACCGGCCCGCTCGACTACCTCAGTGAGTGCCCGCTCCTGCCCGGCACATTGGTACGTGTACCGTTGGGCCGGCGCGAGGTTCCGGGGCTGGTCTGGCTCGCCGCCAAGCCGGCGCTGTCAGACCCTGCTGACTTGGCCGCCGGGCTGGCGCCGCCGGTGTTGCGCGCGGTCCAGCAAGTCATGCAATCGCTGCCGCCGCTCTCACCACGCTGGTGCGAACTGGTCGGTTTTGCTGCGTCGTACTACCAGCGCAGCGTCGGCGAAGTGGCGCTTTCGGTGCTGCCGCCCGAGCTTCGCAAGCTGGACGATGCGCAGTTGCAACGCCGGATCGATCGGCTGCGAAAGGCGCTGCCGGCCGTCGCGCCTCGCGCAGAGGGCGCGGTGCCCGCCGCGAGCGCAGAACAGAGCGCGGTGCTGGCGGCGCTTGAGGCGCTGATGGCCGCCGAGGCGAGCCCGGTCGTGCTCCTCCACGGCGCGACCGGCAGCGGCAAGACCGAGGTCTATCTGCGTGCGGCCGAGCAGGTGCTGGCCGCGGGCCGGCAGGTGCTGGTGCTGGTGCCCGAGATCAACCTCACGCCGCAGCTCGAAGCGCGCTTCGCCGAACGCTTCGGCGGCGGCGCGGCGCCGAAGCGCATCGTCTCGCTGCACAGCGGCCTCACGCCCGCGCAGCGGCTGCGTCACTGGCTCAGCGCGCACCTCGGGCTGGCCGATCTGGTGCTCGGCACCCGGCTGGCCGTGTTCGCATCGCTGCCGCGGCTGGGGCTGATCGTGGTCGATGAAGAGCACGACCCGTCGTACAAGCAACAGGAAGGCGCCCGTTACTCGGCGCGCGATCTGGCGGTCTACCGCGGCCGGCTGGAGGGGGCGACCGTGCTGCTCGGCTCGGCCACGCCCTCGCTCGAAAGCTGGCAGCGTGCCGAGGAAGGGCGCTACACGCGCCTCGCCATGCCCGCGCGCATAGGCGGCGGCGCGCTGCCGCAGGTGCGCCTGATCGACATGAACCAGATGCCGCGGGGCGGGGGCGGTTCACACGCGCTGTCGCCGCAACTCGTGGCGGCCTTGCAGCAGCGGCTGGCACGCGGCGAGCAAAGCCTGGTGTTCCTGAACCGCCGCGGCTACGCGCCCGTGCTGCACTGCGGCGCCTGTGGCTGGAAGAGCGCCTGCCCGCATTGCAGTGCCTGGCGCGTGTTCCACAAGCTCGATCGCTCGCTGCGCTGCCATCACTGCGGCTTCACGCAGGCCGTGCCGCGCGCCTGCCCCGATTGCGGCAACACCGACATCGCGCCGATCGGGCGCGGCACCGAACGGCTCGAAGAACAGCTCGCGCAGGTGTTGCCCGAGGCTCGCGTGGCGCGCATCGACGCCGACAGCACCCGGCTGAAAGGCTCGCTGCAAGCGCAGCTCGGCGCCGTGCACGCGGGCGAGGTGGACGTGCTCGTCGGCACGCAGATGATCGCCAAGGGGCACGACTTTCGGCGCATCACGCTCGTTGCCGCGGTGAACCCCGACAGCGCGCTTTTCAGCAGCGACTTTCGCGCCCCGGAACGCCTGTTCGCGCTGTTGTTGCAGGCCGCAGGCCGGGCCGGGCGCGACGCCGAACAGGCCGCGCGCAGCGAGATGTGGGTCCAGACCTGGCACCCGCGGCACGCGCTCTACGCCGCGCTGCGCCAGCACGACTTCGCGGCCTTCGCGGCGAGCCAGCTGAAGGAGCGCGAGATGGCTGGGCTGCCGCCGTACTCGCACCTGGCGCTGCTGCGTGCCGAAGCCCGCAGTGCGACGGCAGCGCGGGAGTTTCTGCAGGCCGCCTCCGAGGTTGCCGCTGCGATGGCAGGCACCGCGGACGTCGCCTTCTACCCGCCGGTGCCCGCCAGCGTGGCGCGGGTCGCCAATGTCGAGCGGATGCAGATGCTGATCGAGTCGCCGTCGCGCGTGACCTTGCAGCGCGTGCTGGCGCGCTGGCTGCCCGCGCTGCACGCCCTTCGCAGCGAGCGGCGCGGCGCGGATGAGCGCATCCTGCGCTGGGCGGTGGATGTGGACCCGTTGGGGATATAGCGCCCCCGGCATGCCGAGTGCGGCGAACGACCCTCGGCGGGGGGCGGGCCTGGCTTGGAGCGGCCCGGCGCAGACCGGGGACCGCTACGCCAGCAACGCGGGGACGGTCGCCGCCAGCGCCTGCCGCTGCGACGTGGCGCTGCCCATCAACGCGAAGCCGAGCAAGGTGCCGTCGGTGCCTCTGAAGCGCGCTTCCAATGCATCGGCGCTCGCCTGCACTGACCACTCGCCGCGGGCCGCCACAGGCGGCGGGCACACCACCGTCGGGCAGGCCGGCGTCTTCACCACCACCGGCATCGCCGGATAGATCACTGCGGTTGGCGTGCCGGCCAGCGTGGCCGCGAGCGCACGTGCCTGCTGCATGATCGGCATCACATAGGGCAGCGTGTGGCCCTCGACTTCAGCGCAGTCGCCCACTGCATAAACATGCGCTGCCGAGGCGGCCAGCAGCCGGTCGGTGACGATGCCGCGGTTCACCACCAGGCCCGCTTCACGCGCCAGACCGGCCCGCGGCCGCAGGCCGATCGCCGACAGCACCAGCCCCGCTTCGACGCGGCTGCCGTCGGTCAGCTCAAGCACATAGCCGCTGCCGTGGCGTTCGATCCGCGTTGCCGCCACGCCAAAGCGAAACCGCGCCCCGGCCGCTTCGAGCCGTTCGCGCAGCCACTCGCCCGCAGCCGGCGGCAACAGGCGCGACAGCGCACCCGCGGCCGGATCGATCAGCGTCGGCACGATGCCGCGCGCGAGCAGATCGTTCGCGAACTCGCAGCCGATCAGCCCGCCGCCGAGGATCGTCACACTGGCCACGCTTTCCAGCCGTTCCGCGAAGCGCGCGTAGTCGTCGATGTCGTTGACCGAGAGCACATCGGCCGCACCATCGCCTTCGAGCGGCAGGCGGATCGGGTCGGCGCCGAGCGCGAACACCAGGTCGCGGTAGGCGAGCACTTCGCCTTCGGCGAGCGACACCGTCTGCGCGATCGTGTCGACCGCGGTCGCCGTGGCGTGGCTGCGCACCGTCGCCGGCAACTCCTCGGCCATCTTCGCGGCCGGCTTCATCACCAGCGTGGCGGCCGTTTTCTTGCCGGCCAGCGCGTTGGACAACATCGGCTTCGAATAGAAGCCCGCCGCGTCGCGGCTGAGGATGACGAGTGGCGTCTGCTTGTCGAGCTTGCGGAACTCGCGCGCCAGCGTGTAGCCCGCGAGCCCGCTGCCGACGATGACGACCGGCAGAGCGCTCAAACCTCGACCATCTCGAAATCAGACTTGGTGACACCGCAGTCCGGGCATTCCCAGTCGGCCGGGATGTCGGCCCAGCGGGTGCCCGGCGCGATGCCTTCGGCCGGCAGGCCGAGCGACTCGTCATAGATGAAGCCGCAGACGACGCATTGATAGCTTTTCATGGGAGTGATCCTCGATTTCTCAGTTCTGTGGAGTCAGGCCGCCAGCGTGTCGAGCACGGCGCGCTTGCACGTTCGCAACGATCCTTGAGTTTACAAATTCGACGGCCGGTGACGACGTGGCGGCCGATCACGTTGCCGGACACGTCGCCGTCAGACCGAGCCACGCCAGCACGGCCAACGGCGCCGTGTCGGCCCGCAGCACGCGCGGGCCCAGGCCCACGGGCGTGAAGCCGCAGCGAAGGGCCAGCGCCTCCTCGCCCGCGCTGAGGCCGCCCTCGGGACCGCTGAGCACCCACACCGGCGCGCTCGAATCGGCCAGCGCGGCGGCCACCTGCGCCAGCGCGGGCGCGTCGGCCTGAAGGCTGAGCAGCCAGCGCACGCCGGCGCCGGTGCCGGGCGGGGGCAGCGAGGCCAGCCAGGCCGGCAGCGAAGCAATCGCCGCCAAGGCGGGAACCCGCGTGCGGCCGCTCTGCTCGCTCGCGGCAATGGCCACGCCGCGCCAATGCGCGAGCTTCTTCTCGGCGCGCTCGCCGTGCAGCCGCAGCACCGAGCGATCGCAAATGAGCGGCGCAACGGCCACAACGCCAAGCTCGGTGGCCTTCTCGATCAGCGTGTCCATGCGTTCATTGGCCGGCATGCCGAGGGCGAGCGTGACGGGCCGCGCGAGTTCGCGCTGCACCGGATCGTGCGCGCCGACATGCACCTGCACCTCGCTGCGGCCCATCTGCGCCACGGTGGCCGCGAACTCGCCGCCACGGCCGTCGAAGAGCGTGATCGGGGCGCCCGGTTGCAGGCGCAGCACCTGCACGTGGCGAGCCGGGCCGGGAGGCAGGGACAGGTTGGCGCCGATTGACAGCGGCTCATCCACAAAGAATCGAGCGGACATCTGAGGTCGCTTTCCTACGATGCGTCCATGCCCGCCCCGCTACTTCAAGCGCGTCAGGCGGACGAGCAAGTCGGGTTCGCTGCGAAACCATGCGATGCCCTCATCGGCCAAAGCACTGAAGTTCTTCCGAAACGGCCCCGCCTCCCGATCTTCGAACGCCGTCAGAAACTCGACTTGCGAGAGTGGTATGTCAGAGCCGTGAACGATTTTCAGAAGATCAGCCTTGCGCGCCTCCGTGACCGCCCCATCAGTCGCAACGACCTCGCAGAAGACGAATCGCACAGGTTCACCGAGATCGGCCAGGATCAGGTCAGGAAGCTCGGCGTTGGGCGGGAAGGCCAACCCAACCAGCGCCGCGGCGCCAACAAAATGAGGGTGCACCTTCTTGTCGCTGGCGCTGATCCACAGGACCATGGGTTGCTTCAAGTATCGGGGTGCGAAGTCCTCAATCAAGCCTTTCAAGATGACGGATGACGGACCTGCGGAAAGCCGCGTGCGGGTTCGGTCCGGCATCTCGATCAACACGTCAGTGGCATCTGCGCCGAGCCTTGCCGCGCGCAGCTTCATCCGGCTCAGGGTGGATGGGTTCAGATGAGCACTGCGCCACGCCGCGAGTGCTTCGATCAGTGCGGCTCCCTGAAGACCGGGGCCCCACAAAGCAGCGAACGAATCGGTCAGGAAGTAGATCGGCTTGCTTGATGTGGTGGGAATACCGAGCCTGCGTCCGACCGCACCCAGCGGGACCAGCTGATTGCGGATTAGATCGTCGCGCAGGGTTTCGCGGCTGTTGTCCGCATACCAGCGCTTGCCCGCCGGGCGAAAGCCTGACGTGGCCGCTTGCGCCGCCCATTGTTCGCGAACTGCGTGGTCGCGCCGCTTGGCCTGTTCGGCGGTGAACAGATAGATGAACGAAGGCCTGAGGAAGCGCTCGGCATGTTCGACGAACCCACCGTAGAGAAATACGAACACCGCGCGCGCCGCAGTTTCGCCGGTAAGGATCGCGCGGTTCGGGAACTCGGCAGGGAAAAGTAGATTGAGCCGGGCCTTGATCTCGCCGATGTCGGGAAGCTCTGGAAGAATGGGCTGAGCCATGAAGACCGGCCGATGAAAAGAGGTCGATGTTACCTACGCTGCATTGAGAACCCGTCCACTGGCGCCGGAAAGTTGGTCGAGCACAACGCTCAAGGCACGCTCGATCTGTTCAAGGTCAGGCACGTCCACCGGCAAGGCATCACCAACGGCTTCGAGCACGTACCAAGGCGGCAAGGGAAGGCTGCGAAGTTCCGCCGCGTTGATCTGCGTGTTCCCACTCACGCTGCGGAAATACCGATCGACCCGGGCGCTGTTGAGCCACGCCGCGAGACCACGCACCTCGCGGGCCGTCATCGAGCCGCCAGGGCGGTAGATGTAATTCAGGTGGTTCTCCAGGCCGAAGTGGCTGCCAGGCAAGCTGCCCAAATAGGGCGCAGCAGTGACGCGACGAACATCTTCCTTGGGGCTGAACCGGCGCAAGATCACGATGGGCTCGTTGTGCAGCAGCATCCAAGCTGTACTTGCGTTGGCCACAATGTGTTCGCGCTTCTTGCCGATGGGCCACTGAACATCCATGCGCCGAACATGTTGCATCCACAGCAGCGGCACAGAGGCCGCAGCCCCTCGCGTTGCCTCGTCATCCGACAGGTGTTCGTTCGCCCGGAACGCCACGGTCGGTCCAGTGGATACGCGTAGCCCCAAGCTTCCAAGTGATTCGGTCAATTCCGGAAGAGCGCTATCCGCAGGCTCGTCATCGGGTAGAAAGATCACTTGGTCGTCACCTTCTCGCACGATCCACCGATGCGAGGCGGTTGGCGTTGTGCAAGTACCGGGATCGCCTCCGCACTCGCTTCGGCTGACAACCACATCGGCGTCCAGCGATCGCGCGCGCGCCCAGGTGATCATTGCTTCCTGCAAGACCTCGTCATCTTGAAAATGATCGGTCCGGCTTCTGAAGACGTGCACAGCGTCCAGGCGTGCGCGCGCAAGCACATGGCGCCGTACGGCCGAGAAGTAAGGCCCGTTTGTCCATGATCGCGGCGTGATGAAGCAATAGCTTCCACCCGTATTCAGCAAACCAACGCAGGCGGCCATGAAAAGGCCATAGATGTTGGCCTGCCCATGCACCACGTAGCGATGCGCGCGCACCCGAGGGTCGGATGCGTTGAGTTTGAAGTAGGGCGGGTTGGCGATGACTACATCAGCCAAAGGTTGCTGCGCAAGGCAGAGTGACGACAGAAGAAAATCTTCGTGACGCAGTTCGAAAACAAGCGGAACGCCTTGCTCTGCCGCAGCAACCTGGCAGGCGAGACACGTGTCTCGCAAGTCAGCCGCAAGACGAAGATCGATCTCGAAGGCGA
>JANOVJ010000568.1:0-4451 GCA_031417295.1 bacterium
AGCTTCGGCGCCTTCTACTTCAGCCCGCTGGACATCTTCGGCTGGACCGTCCTCGGCAGCCTGACCCTGACCGTCGGTGTGGGGCTCAGTGCGCAGGCCGTCAGCTGGTTCCTCTACGCGACGACGTTTCTGGGCGTGATCCAGCACACCAACATCCGCACGCCGCAATGGCTGGGCTACTTCGTGCAGCGACCCGAAAACCACAGCGTGCACCACGCCCGCGGCATCCACCGCCACAACTACGCCGACCTGCCGGTGTGGGACATCGTGTTCGGCACCTTCCGCAACCCGAAGGACTTCGCCGCCGAGACCGGCTTCCATCACGGCGCCTCGGCCCGCATCCCGCAGATGCTGATTTTCCGGGATGTGGCCGGGAGCGACTACGACGCTGCCGCGCAAGCATCGATCCGCTAGACCCAACAAGGAGATGACCACCATGACTCGCAACCTCATCAAGTGTGCCGCCGTACTCGCCGCCTTCCTGCTCGTCGCCGCCTGCGGCGGCAACGATGACGCCGACCGGGTACCCACCGTCACCACCTACGCCACCGGCCTGACCAGCCCGCGCGGCCTGGCCTTCGGCCCCGACGGCCAACTCTACGTCGCCGAAGCCGGCACCGGCGGCGCGTTGACGCCCACGGACACCGCCGATTGCCCCGCCAACGTCAACATCTACAGCCCCTACACCGCCGGCTACAGCGGCCGGGTCGTGCGGGTGCTGGCCGACGGCACGAAGCAGACGGTCGCCGACAAGCTGCCCAGCATGACCGATGCCTACGGCGGCAACTACGGCCCCACCGATGTCGCCTTCATCGGCAGCACGTTGTACGTGCTGATCGAGATGGGCAGCTGCTCGCATGGCATGCCCGAGGACTACCCGGCCATCCTGCGCGTCAACGCCGACGGCTCGACCACCTCGGTCGCCAACCTCAACGCCTGGCTCGCCGCAAACCCGCCCCACTTCATCAAGGACACCAACCCGGCCACTACCGATCTGGAACCCGGCGGCGTGTTCCATTCGATGATCGCGGTCGGCAATTTCCTGTACGTCGTGGAGACCAACCGCGGCCTGCTGTTGAAGGTCGACCCGGCGACGGGCACGATCCAGAGGGTCTACGACATGTCGATCGACAACGCCGAGCACAACCCGATCGTGATGGCCCACAACGGCGACGGCTTCCATGTCGGCACCTTCGGCGAAGACGGCGGTCCGGCCGAGCTGGCCGTGTTCGGCCCCGACTTCGCCGCCTACACGCGGCCGTTCGAGTCGCTGCACCCGATCGTGGGCCTGGCGTGGCAGGGCGATCGTCTGTACGCGGTTGAGATCTTTCCGCACGACCAGGCCTGGACGCCGGACAACGCCAACCTCGTCGCCTTCGACCCGGCCACGGGCAAGCGCAAGGCGCTGGCGCTCAAGTTCGCGAACATGCCCAACGGGCTGGTCGCCGGCCCCGACGGCGCGCTCTACACGTCCAATGTCACCCTGAGCGCCGCACCCGGTGACGGCAGCGTGCTGCGGATCGTCCCTTGAAGCCAGCCTGGGAGGGATGACCGTGAAGGGGCAAGTCCAACCCGGCCCGGGCGCTTTCGGGCCACCGCTGACACCGGTCCACGCCCGCATGCTCGGCTGGATCGGGCGTCTCTTCGGCCTCGCCACCTTGGCAGGCCTCGGCGTGTTCGGCACCTACATCGGCCTGCGTGCGGCGGGCGCGACAGCCAAGAACTTCGCGCAGTGGCAGAACCTGCTGGCCGGCCTTGCGTTGCCGACGGCTTCGGACTGGATCGCGAACCTCGGCATCGGGCTGCACTTCGTGATGGGTACGGTGCTGGTGCTGGCCTGGCCCATCCTGCTGTCGGCACGCCTGCGCAGCCGGCACAGCAGGGTGCATCGCTGGACGGGCCGGGTCTATGTCGCCGCCGGATTCCTGGCGGGTGCGGGCGGCATGTCGTTCATCCTCACCCACGGCACCTTCAGCCAGGCTGCGGCGATCGCCTTCAGTCTGTGGGGTGCGGTGATGATGCTCAGCTCGGTGATGGCGTATGTCCACGCACGCGCCAGAAGGTTCGACCGGCATCGCGCCTGGGCCATCCGCCTGTTCGCGATGGTGCTGGGTTCATGGCTGTTCGACATCGAGATCCAGGCATGGACGGACTGGGCCGGCGGTATCGGCATGCACGCAGACGGCGCCAGCGGGCCGTTCGACCTGGCCATGCTCGTCTTGTTCTTCGCTCCCAACCTGCTGGTTGCCGAGTTCTTCATCCGCAACATGCACCGGCGGCTCGTCCTGGCGGGCCGCCTGAAGTGGCCGGCCGTGGCGGTGTTCGGCGCCGCGGGTCTGGTTTTCGCCCATGCGGTCGTCATGGCCAGCGTGACTCACGCGGGGAAATTCGGGAAGCACCTCCTGCCTATGGTGGGAGCCTAGCCACTGGCAAGCCGGCCATTGACGCAACATTGGATAACGGCCTTGCGGCGACGATTGCGATCCTGCAGCGTTCCCTGATGGCTCAGCCAGCGACAGCGGCTCGCTGAACTTCACCGCCGCAGCGCGGACACCGGCGCTTCTCCTGCAGACAGCTGACTTTCGCATACAGCTCTTCGGCCTGCTCAAGGCGCAGGCCCGCCAGCGCGGTGCGATGGACTTGACGGCGAGGACCGGACCGACGTTGAGAGGTGTCAACGCCCAGACGCTCGCATCGGGTCGGTGCACAGGTCGGCGCCGTCGCGCGGCAGTGGGCCGAGCGTGAACCGCTCGATCGGCAGCAGGATCGGCGACGCGATCGATCGGAGCACCGACTCGAACGTGTCGCGACTGTCGTGGCCGAAGCGCTGATCGGTCAGCGTCCCGGTCACGCGCAGCGGGGTCTGCAGACGAAACAGCGCCAGGCCCTTCGCGCGCGGGCGAAAGACGAACGCGAGTTCTTCGGTCGCCAGGTTGGCGTGGCCTTCTCCGCCCATGCGCACCGCGGTCATGTCGATCACGATCTTGTCGCTGCTCAGGTCACCATTCTTGAGGTCGAACTGGCCGACGATGCAGTTCATTTGCGACGTGCCGCCGATGTCGATCAACGGCACCAGCGCCAGCACGAGGTTCACCGACCAGAGCCTGAAGACACCGCTGCGCAGCTCGCTCGGCCAAACCGCGAAATCGACTTTGCCGTTGGCGTTGTTCATCACCGTTTCCAGCGACGGCGCCCGGCCCGCGATGTCCACGTTCAGGCTGAACAGGCCGCGCAGGTCGTCGGCCCGGCCCAGACGCCGGGCGATGATGCCGTAGTCGAAGCGCTCGACCCGCGCCGCCGCCGCGAACTCGACTTCCGATCCCTTCAAGTCGTACCCGAGCGACAGCCGCATGCTGCCGCCCGGCAGGTTGACCACGGCGGGGTCGAGACGCAGCCGCCCGTCGGCAAGCTGGAGATGCAATTCGCCGTCGGCCAGCCGGTCGACGCCGGAGAGCACTTCGCCTGCCTCGACATCGATGTTCGCGTCAAACCGGCGCAAGAAGGCCGCGCTCAGCATCCGGTCGGTGCGGCCCGCGAGCGCACTCGCCGTGACGCGCATGCCGTTGGGTTTGGCAGGCGGCGCCAGGTCGTCGGTCAGCCGCTTCGGCATCGGGAAGTCGTCGAGCTGAATGCTCGGCGCGGCCACCTGCACGTCCAGCCGCGGCCGCGGGCCGCTGAGGTCGAGCTTGCCACTGCCGCTCAGGCGGCTCTGGCCCACGTTCAACAGCAGCCCTTGCAGTTCGTAGCCGCTGGGCGTGATGCGGACCGGGCCGCGCAGCGACCACGGGCCCCACGGCGGAAGCTCCACCCGCGCCAGATCGTTGAGGCTGTCGAGTCGTTCACCGCCGATCTGGAACGTCAACTGCGCCGCGCTGCCGAGGGGCAGCGTCACTTCGCCGTCGAGCGTCAGGCGCGTGCCCGCTGCCCGCGCCGCCAGCGCGAATGGCAGCCGCGTCGCATCTTGGGCGAAGTCGGCGAAGCTGCCGCTGCTCAGCTCGATCTTGACCGGCGTCTGGTCGATCGCGCCGTCGAGCCGGCCACGGATCGGCTCGCCCGCCGCTGCGCCGAAGCTCGCCTCATTGACGCGGATCTCGGTGACCGGGCGCCGCGCCGCGCCGAGCACGGTCAGGCTGCCGCCGACCACGCGCGCCTCGATCGCAGCCTGCGCGGCAAACTCGCGCGGCGTGTTGCCGCGGCCTTCCAGCTTGAGGTGCAGGGCTTGCGCGCGCCCGTCGACGGCGTCGGCGATGCCCAGGCCGCGCAGCAGCACGCCAAGGTCGATGTCGCCGGTGGACAGATCGAGCTTCGCCGAAGGCAGCTCACCGCGCATGGCCTGGCCCGAGGTCGATTTGAACATCGTCGCCGACGGCGGCCACCTGTTCACCGAGCCGGGCATCACCGACGGCCTGGTCCGCGCCACGGACCGTTTCGTAAGCTGAATAATAATTTCG
>JANOVJ010000569.1:0-1880 GCA_031417295.1 bacterium
TTTTCGAAGTCGATCGGGTTGACCTTGTGCGGCATCGTGCTGCTGCCGATCTCACCGGCCTTGGTGCGCTGCTTGAAATAGCCCAGCGAGATGTAGCCCCAGACGTCGCGGCTCCAGTCGATGAGGATGGTGTTGCAGCGCGTGATGGCGTCAAACAGTTCGGCCATCCAGTCGTGCGGCTCGATCTGAATGGTGTGGGCGTTGAACGCCAGCCCCACGACCGTGGGCAAGGAGATTGCCAACGTGGTGGTGCGCCTGCAAACGGCGTCTGACCGCATCGCCAGCATCAAGATTCTGGCCAAAATGAATGGCGCCGTGGGCAACTACAACGCCCACCTGTCGGCCTACCCCGGCTTCGACTGGGAAGCGTTTTCGCGCCGTGTGGTCGAAGGTGACGGCCAGCACGCCGGCCTGGGGCTGACCTTCAACCCCTACACCACGCAGATCGAGCCGCACGACTGCATGGCCGAGCTGTTCGACGCGGTCACGCGCACCAACACGATCCTGATCGACTGGTCGCGCGACGTCTGGTCCTACGTGAGCCTGGGCTACTTCAAGCAGCGCACCAAGGAAGGCGAGATCGGCTCCAGCACGATGCCGCACAAGGTCAACCCGATCGACTTCGAGAACGCCGAAGGCAACTTCGGCCTCGCCAACGCGCTGCTCACGCACCTGAGCCAGAAGCTGCCGATCAGCCGCATGCAGCGTGACCTGACCGACAGCACCGTGCTGCGCAACATGGGCGTGGCGCTCGGTTACGCGCTGCTCGGCTACGACTCGCTGCTGCGCGGCCTGGACAAACTCGAAGTCAACGAAGCCGCGCTCGCCGCCGACCTCGACGCGGCCTGGGAAGTGCTGGCCGAACCGATCCAGACCGTGATGCGCCGCTACCAGTTGCCCAACCCTTACGAGCGCCTGAAGGAACTGACGCGCGGCAAGGTCATCACGCGCGAAGCGATCGCGGCCTTCATCCACACGCTGGAGATCTCGCCGGCCGAGCGCGAGCGTCTGCTGGCCATGACGCCAGGCAGCTACACCGGCCACGCCGCCGCGCTGGCCAAACGCATCGCCTGACCCGCATGAACTTCACCGAACAACTCGCCCGCGCCGAAACGCAGAACGACTCGCTGCTGTGTGTCGGCCTCGACCCCGACCCGTCGAAATTTCCGGGCTCCTGGAAAGACGACCCGGCGCGCATCTTCGACTTCTGCGCCAGCATCGTCGACACCACGCGCGACCTGGTGATCGCGTTCAAGCCGCAGATCGCCTACTTCGCCGCGCACCGCGCCGAAGCGCAGCTCGAGCGGCTGATCGCCCACATCCACGCGGTGGCGCCGCAGGTGCCGGTGATCCTCGACGCCAAGCGCGGCGACATCGGCAGCACCGCCGAGCAGTACGCGCACGAGGTGTTCGAGCGCTACCGCGCCGACGCGGTGACGCTCTCGCCCTTCATGGGCTTCGACTCGGTCGAGCCTTACCTGAAGTACGAAGGCAAGGGTGTGATCCTCTTGTGCCGCACCTCGAACCCGGGCAGCGCCGACCTGCAGGCGCAGACGCTGCAGTCGGGCGACAAGGTGTACGAGCACATCGCGCGCCTGGCCAGTGGCGCATGGAACCGCGGTGGCCAGCTCGGCCTGGTGGTGGGTGCCACCTACCCGGCCGAGATCGCGCGGGTGCGCGAACTCGCACCCATGCTGCCGCTGCTGATCCCCGGCGTGGGCGCGCAGGGCGGTGACGCACTCGCGACCGTGCGCGCCGGCTGGCAGGGCGACGCCACCGGCCGCACGCTCGCGCCGATCATCGTGAATTCGTCGCGGGCCGTGCTTTATGCGAGCCGCGGCGACAACTTTGCCGAAGCCGCACGCCAGGCCGCGTTCGCC
>JANOVJ010000570.1:0-1564 GCA_031417295.1 bacterium
GGTGACGGCCGACAACGTGGACCGGCTTGTCAGGCTCTCGGTTGCGCCTGAGCAGCGCTCGCTCGTCGCCTCGATCGCGACCTCGCTCGCCCAGGCGGCGTACCGCACGAACGGCCGGCCGCTGGCCATCTGCGATGGCGACGAGCCGGTTGGCCTGCTGCTGTTGTGGGACGAGCGCCGCGACCCCGACACGCCGGCTGATCAGCTCTACATCTGGCGCCTGGCTATCGACGCGCGCCATCAGCGGCGCGGCTTCGGCGCGCTTGCAGTTCGCTGGGCGATCGAGGAAGCGCGGCGCTGGGGCGTGGCCTCGGTTGGCCTGTCGCACCGCGACGAGCCGGGGCATGCCGGGCCGTTCTACGAGAAACTCGGTTTTCGCTACACCGGTGAAGTCGATGGTTTGGAGCGGGTGATGGTTTTCAGTCTGGGCGAGGCATGACATGACGCGACGCGACGATGTTGATCTGGGCGGCGGGGCTGCTGCGGCGGGGCTGGCGAAGCGCATTGGCGGGACGATCCGGCAAGACGTGCAGGCCATGCACGGCTACGCCATCCAGCCCTCGGCCGGCTTGGTCAAGCTCGACGCGATGGAGAACCCGTTCCGGCTGAGCGCCGCGTTGCAGGCCGAACTCGGCGCGCGTTTGGGCGCGGTGGCGATCAACCGCTATCCCGGCGCCAGCGTTGCCGAGGTGGTAGCTGCCCTCGGCCGGCATGTGGCGTTGCCGGCGGGCTGTTCGCTGATTCTCGGCAACGGGTCCGACGAGCTCATCACGATGCTGGCTATGGCCTGCGACGTGCCCGGCGCCTCGGTGCTGGCGCCGGTGCCAGGGTTCGTGATGTACGAGATGTCGGCCAGGCTGCAAGGCATTCCGTTCGTCGGCGTGCCGCTGGCAGCGACCTTCGAACTCGATGAAGGCGCGATGCTCGCGGCCATCGCGCAACACCGCCCTTCGATCACCTACATCGCCTACCCGAACAACCCGACCGCCAACCTGTTCGACGACGCGGCGATCGACCGCATCGTCGCTGCGGTTGGCGAACTGGGCCACGGGCTGGTGGTGTTCGACGAGGCCTATCAGCCGTTCTCGTCGCGCACCTGGATGCAGCGCATGGCAGCTCACCCGCACGTGCTGGTGATGCGCACATTGAGCAAGTTCGGTCTCGCAGGCGTGCGGCTGGGCTACCTGGCCGGCGCGAAAGCGCTGATCGACGAGATCGACAAGGTGCGGCCGCCTTACAACGTGGGCGTGCTCAATGCCGAGGCGACTTTGTTCGCACTCGATCATGCCGACGAATTCGCGCGTCAGGCAGCGGTGCTGCGCGGCGAACGCGAGCGGCTGCAAGCGGCGCTGAAGGGCCTGCCCGGCGTGACCGCGTTTGCCAGCGAAGCCAACATGATCCTCGTGCGCGTGCCCGATGCGAGAGCCGCCTTCGAGGGCATGAAGCAGCGCGGAGTGCTCGTGAAGCACATCGCCGGGCTGCACCCTTTGCTTAAGAACTGCCTGCGTCTGACGGTCGGCACGCCGGAGGAAAACACCCTGATGATCGATGCCCTGAAAGCGAG
>JANOVJ010000571.1:0-1942 GCA_031417295.1 bacterium
TCGGTGATCCCGGCCAAGCGGCGCAGGATCCCGATCTTTCACATGGAGGCGGGCAACCGCTGCTTCGACCAGCGCGTGCCGGAAGAGACCAACCGGCGCATCGTCGATCACACCGCCGACGTGAACCTCACGTACAGCGCGATCGCCCGCGAATACCTGCTGCGCGAGGGCCTGCCGCCCGACCTGGTGATCAAGACCGGCAGCCCGATGGCCGAGGTGCTGGCGCACTACCGGCCACAGATCGACGCCTCCAACGTGCTCGATCGCCTGGGGCTCAGCGTGGAAGGCTACTTCGTCGTCAGCGCCCACCGCGAGGAAAACATCGACCCGCCGCGCGCGTTCGCGAAGCTCGTCGAGGTGCTCAACACGCTGGCGCTCGACCATGGCCTGCCGGTGATCGTTTCCACCCATCCGCGCACGGCCAAGCGCATCGAAGCCAGCGGGGCGACATTCCACGAGCATGTGCGCCTGCTCAAGCCGCTGGGCTTTCACGACTACGTGAAGCTTCAGCTCTCGGCGCGGGCGGTGCTGTCGGACAGCGGGACGATCGCCGAGGAATCGTCGATCCTGAATTTTCCGGCGCTGAACCTGCGCGAGGCGCACGAGCGCCCCGAAGCGATGGAAGAAGCGGCGGTGATGATGGTCGGCCTGGAAGTCGAACGGGTGCGCCAGGGCCTCGCCATCCTGGCGCTGCAGCCGCGCGGCGCGCAACGCGGGTTGCGCCCGGTGGCCGACTACAGCGTGGGCAACGTCTCCGACAAGGTGCTGCGCATCCTTCACAGCTACACCGACTACGTGAACCGCGTCGTCTGGCGAAAGTACGGCTGAGGGCCCGGCGTTGCGGCTGCTCGTGGTGAGCCAGTACTTCTGGCCCGAGAACTTTCGCATCAACGACCTCGTGGCCGAGCTAGTGGCCCGCGGCCACGCGGTCACGGTGCTGACCGGCGAACCCAACTACCCCGAAGGCCGGATCTTCCCCGAGTTCAAGCGCGACCCCGCAGCCTTTGCCGAACATGCCGGCGCGGCGATCGTGCGGGTGCCCGTGCTGCCACGCGGCCAGAGCAGCATGAGGCTGGTGCTCAACTACCTCAGCTTCGTGGCCTCGGGGCTGGCGCTCGGCCTGTGGCGCCTGCGCGGGCAGCGTTTCGACGCGATCTTCGTGCACCAGACCTCGCCGATCACCGCCGCGATTCCGGCGCTGCTGCTGCGCCGGGTCAAGAAGGCGCCGCTGCTGATGTGGGTGCTCGACCTCTGGCCGGAGACGCTGGCCGCGGTGGGCGTGGTGCGCTCGGCGCGGCTGCTCGGCTGGGTCGGCCGCCTGGTCTCGTTTATCTACCGGCGCTGCGACCTGATCCTGGTTCAGTCGCGCGCGTTCTACGCCAATGTCGAACGCTACGCCGGCAGCACCGCGCGCATCCGCTACTTCCCGGGCTGGGCCGAGCCGGTGTTCGTTGGCGGGCAGGACAGCCTCGCCCCCGCGCCAGAAATGGCGCCGTACCGCGACACCTTCAACGTGCTCTTCGCCGGCAACATCGGCGAGGCGCAGGACTTTCCAGCCATTCTCGACGCCGCCGAAGCCGCACGCGAACACAGCGGCCTGCGCTGGCTGATCGTAGGTGACGGGCGCGCTGCCAGCTGGGTGCGCGCCGAGATCGAACGCCGCGGGCTGCAAGACCGCGTGGTGCTGCTCGGCCGCTACCCGATGGAGCGGATGCCGTCTTTCTTTGTCTCTGCCGATGCCCTGCTGGTCTCGCTCAAGCCCGACCCGGTGTTCAGCCTGGTGATCCCGGGCAAGGTCCAGAGCTACCTCGCCGCCGGGCTGCCGATCCTGGCGATGCTCGACGGCGAGGGTGCGCGCGTGGTCGAGCAGGCCGGCGCCGGCCGGGTCTGCCCGGCCGGGCCGGGCCCCCAACAGGCCGCGCACGCAGTGCGCCAGGCCGCC
>JANOVJ010000572.1:0-11430 GCA_031417295.1 bacterium
CACGCTCAAGCTGAAGGGCGTGCACCAACTGCGTGAGTACAAGCGCAAGTACCCTGAGGGCGAGGCGGCGGCCCATGTGGTGGGCTTCACGAACATCGAAGACCACGGCCAGGAAGGCATCGAACTCGCACACGAGAAAGACCTGTTCGGCCGCCACGGCACGCGCCGCGTCATCAAGGACCGGCTGGGCCGCGTCGTCGAGGACATCGGCGACAGCGTCGCTGCGGTCGACGGGCGCGATGTCGAGCTGAGCATCGACTCGAAGGTGCAGTTCTTCGCCTACCAGCGCGTGCGCGAGGCAGTAGCCGAGCACAAGGCCAAGGCCGGCAGCGTGGTCGTGCTCGACGTGCAGACCGGCGAGGTGCTGGCCCTCGCCAACTACCCGAGCTACAACCCCGCCGACCGGCAGAACCTGTCGGGAGCACAGTTGCGCAACCGCGCGCTGACCGACACCTTCGAGCCCGGCTCGACGATCAAGCCCTTCATCGCCGGCTGGGCGATGGAGTCGGGCCGGGTCACGCCCGACACGATCATCCAGACCGCGCCGGGCCACATGAACATCACCGGCTCGACGATCACCGACGCCCATCCGCACGGCGCACTGACGGTGGCGCAGGTGATCCAGAAGTCGAGCAACGTCGGCACCGTGAAGATGGCGATGCAGTTGCAGCCGCGCGAGATGTGGGAGCTGTTCAGCGCGGTCGGCTTCGGCCAGCGCCCGCAGATCGACTTTCCCGGCGCGGTGACGGGCCGGCTGCGCCCCTACAAGACCTGGCGCCCGATCGAGCAGGCGACGATGAGCTTCGGCTACGGGCTTTCGGCCAGCCTCTACCAGCTCGCCCGCGCCTACACCGTGTTCGCGCACGACGGCGAGCTGATCCCGGTCTCGATCGTCAAGAAGCCGCTCGAACCCGCCACCGAAGGCGGCCTGCCGGCGCCGGTGGCGGGCGTGCGCGTGCTGTCGCCGAAAACGGCCGCCGCGGTGCGCGAGATGCTGCACATGGTGACGATCGAAGGCGGCACCGCGATCAAGGCGCAGCCCCTGGGCTACACCGTCGGCGGCAAGACCGGCACCGCCTACAAGCAGGAAGGCAAGGGCTACTCGCAGAAGAAGTACCGGGCCTGGTTCGTCGGCCTGGCGCCGGCGGTGAACCCGCGCATCGTCGTTGCGGTGATGGTCGATGAGCCGAGCAACGGCAAGTACTACGGCGGCGACGTGGCGGCGCCGGTGTTCGCCGAAGTCGTGCAGCAGACGCTGCGCACGATGGGCGTGCAGCCCGACATGGACGTGCGCCCGCAGATCGTGGCCCGCACCGTTCGCGGCGAGGTCGAGAGCTTCTGATGGCGACGCCGCAAACCCTGCCCTCGGCCGATGCGGCGGTGGCCTGGCTGCGCCAGCGCGGCGCACGTGCGCTGGTGTCGGACAGCCGGCAGGTGCGGCCGGGCGACGCCTTCATCGCCTGGCCGGGGCAGGTGCACGATGCGCGCCGTTTCGTTGGGCCGGCGCTGGCGGCCGGAGCGACAGCGTGCGTGGTCGAGGCGGAGGGGGTGGCGGCCTATGCCTTCGCTGACGAGCGCGTGGCTGCGTTGCGCGGGCTCAAGGCGGCGGCGGGCGTTGTCGCGAGCGAGTTTCTCGGCGCACCGAGCCGGCGCCTCGACGTGCTGGCCGTCACCGGCACCAACGGCAAGACCTCCACTGCCTGGTGGCTGGCGCAGGCCTTGAGCCTGCTGGGCCGGCGCTGCGGCGTGGTCGGCACGCTCGGGATCGGCGAGCCGCCGCGCCAGGGCGCGGCGGTGGGCGAGACGCCGGAGATGCTGACGACTGGCCTCACCACGCCCGACCCGATCGGCCTGCAGGCCGCGTTCCGCCGCTTTGCCGACCGGGGCTTTGCGGCCTGCGCCATCGAAGCCTCGTCGATCGGCCTCGAGCAGCAGCGCCTGGCCGGCAGCGCGATCAAGATCGCAGTGTTCACCAACTTCACGCGCGACCACCTCGACCATCACGGCACGATGGAAGCGTACTGGCAGGCCAAGGCAGCGCTGTTCGCTTGGCCAGGGTTGCAGGCGGCGGTGGTGAACATCGACGACGCACAGGGCGCGGCACTGGCCGAGCGGCTGGCAGGCCGGCCCTTGGAGGTGTGGACCTGCTCGGCGCACGGCCCGGCGCGGCTCGCCGCCCGCGCCATCGGCTACCGCAGCGGCGGCCTCTGTTTCGAGGTCAGCGAGGGTGCGGCGACCGTGCCGGTGCAGAGCGCGCTGATCGGCGAGTTCAACGTCGCCAACCTGCTGGGCGTGATCGGTGGCCTGCGCGCGCTCGGCGTGGCGTTGGCCGATGCGGCAGCGGTGTGCGCGCAACTGTCGCCGGTGCCGGGTCGCATGCAACGGGTGGAGTCGTTTCGGGGCGTGCCCGAAGTGGTTGTGGACTACGCCCACACGCCGGACGCGCTGGAGAAAGCACTCATCGCCTTGCGCCCGTTTGCCCATGAGCGCGGCGGCAAACTGTGGTGTGTCTTCGGCTGCGGCGGCAACCGCGACGCGACCAAGCGCCCGCTGATGGGCGCGCTCGCCGAACGCCTGGCCGACCATGTGGTCGTCACCAGCGACAACCCGCGCAACGAAGCGCCGCAGTTCATCATTTCGCAGATCCTCATCGGCGTGATCGGGCACGACGATGTCGATGTGATGGAAGACCGCCGCGCTGCCATCGCCTGCGCGTTGCAAGCCGCCGATGCACGCGACGTGGTGCTGATCGCCGGCAAGGGCCATGAGGACTATCAGGAGATCGAGGGCGTGAAGCTCCCGTTCTCCGATATCGAGATCGCGCAGGTGCAGTTGGCCGCGCGTGCGGCCGGGGACACGGCATGACGGCAGCGCCCGCAACGATGACGATGCTGACACTCGCCGAAGCGCATCGGCTGCTCGCCGTGACGCAGCCGTCTGCGGTGCTGCTCGGCGATGGTCGCGTCGCGCTGAGCCGGGTGCACACCGACAGCCGCAGCCTGCAGCCGGGCGACCTGTTCGTCGCCTTGCGCGGCGAGCGCTTCGACGCGCACGAGTTCCTGCCCCAGGCGCGTGCGGCAGGCGCGGTGGCGGCACTGGCCGAACGCGGGCTGGCCGAAGCCGGCCTGCCCGGCCTGGAGGTGGCCGACAGCCGCGCCGCGCTCGGGGCGCTGGCGGCGGCGTGGCGGCAGCGCTTCGCCGGCCTGCCGCTGATCGCCGTGACCGGCAGCAACGGCAAGACCACCGTGACGCAGATGATCGCCTCGGTCCTGCGCGCCTGGCACGGCAGCGGCGCCTTCGCGACCGAGGGCAACTTCAACAACGACATCGGCGTGCCGCTGACCTTGCTTCGCTTGCGCCAGGACGCGGCCACCTGGCACCGCGCGGCGGTGGTCGAGATCGGCATGAACCATCCGGGCGAGATCGCGCCCCTGGCGGCGATGGCCGCACCGACGGTGGCGCTGGTCAACAACGCGCAGCGTGAGCACCTGGAGTTCATGGCCGACGTGCACAGCGTGGCGCGCGAGAACGGTGCGGCGATTGCTGCGCTCGGCGCAAGCGGTGTCGCCGTGTTCCCCGCCGACGATGCGTACACCTCGCTCTGGCGTGCGCTGGCCGGCGCCCGGCGCACGCTCACGTTCGCGCTTGAAGGCCCGGCCGACGTCGTCGCCACGGCGGCCTGGCGCCAGGACCATTGGGCGGTGGCGCTGCGCACGCCCGAAGGCTCTTGCAATGTGGCGCTGCGCGTGGCCGGCCTGCACAACGTGAAGAACGCGCTCGCCGCAACGGCCTGCGCGCTCGCTGCGGGCTGCCCGCTGGAAGCCGTTCAACGCGGCCTCGAAGCCTTCACGCCGGTCAAGGGCCGCTCGCAGGTCAAGCGCGTCGCGCTCGGCGGGCGCGACGTGACCCTGATCGACGACACCTACAACGCCAACCCCGACTCGGTGCGCGCCGCGATCGACGTGCTCGCCGCGCTGCCCGGCCCGCGCTGGCTGGTGCTCGGCGACATGGGCGAAGTCGGCAACCAGGGGCCGGCCTTTCACACCGAGATCGGCGCGTATGCGAAGGCGCAGGCGATCGAGCACCTGTGGACGGTCGGTGCGCAGAGCGAAGCCGCTGCCAAAGCGCATGGCGCGGCGCGTCACTTCGACGCGATGCCAGCCTTGCTCGGCACGCTGGCCGAGGCACCCCAAGCCGCGGCCATCGTCGTCAAGGGTTCGCGCTTCATGAAGATGGAGCAGGTCGTCGTCGCGCTTGCGGCCGGCCCTGCGCTCGGCGTGGCCGCAGCGCTCACAGGGGAGCCGCATGCTGCTTAGCCTCGCGATGTGGTTGCAGCAGCTCTCGCCCGAGTTCGGCTTCTTCCGCGTCTTCCAGTACCTCACCTTCCGCGCCGTGATGGCGGCGCTGACAGCGCTGCTGATCGGCCTGTCGTTCGGGCCGTGGGTGATCCGTCGGCTCACCGCGCTCAAGATCGGCCAGCCGATCCGTGGCTACGGCATGGAGTCGCACCTGTCCAAGAGCGGCACGCCGACCATGGGCGGGGTGCTGATCCTGATCGGTATCGCCGTCTCGACCCTGCTCTGGTTCGACTGGAGCAACCGCTTTGTCTGGATCGTGATGCTGGTGACGCTGGGCTTCGGCGCCATCGGTTGGGCCGACGACTGGCGCAAGGTGGTCAACAAGAACCCGGAAGGCATGCGGTCGCGCGAGAAGTATTTCTGGCAGTCGCTGATCGGGCTACTGGCTGCGCTGTACCTGGCGTTCAGTGTTTCGGAAACCTCGAACCTGCGGGTGCTCGAACTGTTCGTGCGCTGGGTCCAGAGCGGCTTCTCGAACGACCTGCCGCCCAAGGCCGACCTGATGGTGCCGTTCATCAAGACCATCAGCTACCCGCTGGGCGTGTTCGGCTTCATCATCCTGACCTACCTCGTGATCGTCGGCTCGAGCAACGCCGTCAACCTGACCGACGGGCTCGACGGCCTGGCGATCATGCCGGTGGTGATGGTCGGCTCGGCGCTCGGCGTGTTTGCCTACGTCACCGGGAGCTCGGTCTACTCGCGCTACCTGCTGTTTCCGTACATCCCCGGTGCCGGCGAACTGCTGGTGTTCTGCGCCGCGATGGCCGGCGCGGGCCTCGCGTTCCTGTGGTTCAACACCCATCCGGCGCAGGTGTTCATGGGCGACGTGGGCGCGCTCGCACTCGGCGGCGCACTCGGCACGATCGCCGTGATCACGCGCCAGGAAATCGTGCTCGCGATCATGGGCGGCATCTTCGTTGTCGAGGCGCTGTCCGTGATGGTGCAGGTGAGCTGGTTCAAGTTCACCAAGAAGCGCTACGGGGCCGGGCGACGCATCCTGAAAATGGCGCCGCTGCACCACCACTTCGAGAAGTCGGGCTGGACCGAGACGCAGGTCGTGGTGCGCTTCTGGATCATCACCATGCTGCTCTGCCTGATCGGGCTGGCGAGCTTGAAGCTGCGTTGATGAACACGCTCAAGGATGCCAACGTGCTCGTGCTCGGCCTGGGCGCCTCGGGCCTGGCGATGGCGCAGTGGTGCGCGCGCGGTGGTGCCAAGATTCAGGTGTGGGATTCGCGCTTGAAGACGCCGCAAAGCCCGCCGCAGGCCGAAGCGCTGCACTCAAGCGTGCCGCAGGCGGTGCAGGTGGCAGGCGCACTCGACGTGTCGGTGCTCGACGGCGTGCAGCGCGTCTTCAAGAGCCCCGGCCTCGCGCCGCACGACGAGCGCATCGCGCCACTGTTGCGTGCTGCGGCCGAGCGCGGCATCGCGGTCGAAGGCGAGCTCGATCTGTTCGCGCAGGCGCTGGCCGCGCTGAAGGCCGAGCGCGGCTACACGCCGCAGGTGCTGGCCATCACCGGCACCAACGGCAAGACGACGACGACCGCGATGACGGCGCTGCTGGTGGAGCGCGCCGGCCGGCGCGTGGCGATGGCCGGCAACATCGGGCCGACGATGCTGGCCACGCTGGCGCAGGCGCTGGACCGCGAACCCGCGCCGGCCGAAGCTGCCGCCGCAGACATGGCTGGCGCCGTCGGGCCCGCGCCGTCGAATGACGGTCTGCCCGAGGTCTGGGTGCTCGAACTGTCGAGCTTCCAGTTGCACGGCGCCGCTGCGTTCGAGCCGAGCGCTGCCACGGTGCTCAACATCACGCAGGACCACCTCGACTGGCACGTGACGATGGATGCGTACGCGGCCGACAAGGCGCGCGTGTTCGGCCAGCACGCGACGATGGTGATCAACCGTGACGACCCGCTGGTGGCCCAACTCGTGCCGGCGCCTGTTGCCGTGAAGGGGGCCGGCAGGGCGCGCACGCCGCGGCCTGTGCCACGCCGCGTGGTGCGCTTCGGGCTCGACGCGCCGCAGCACCCCGGCGACTTCGGCCTGGTGGTCGAGAACGGCATGGCCTGGCTGGTCCGCGCGCTCGAAGCCGACCCGACGATCAAGCGCCGCGCCGACCCTGTCGAAGAAATCTTCCTTCAGCGCCTGATGCCCGCCGATGCACTGCGCGTGCGCGGGCGCCACAACGCCGCCAATGCGCTCGCCGCGCTGGCGCTGGCGTCCGCCATCGGCTGCGCGCTGGCGCCCATGCTGCACGGCCTGCGCGAATACACCGGCGAGCCGCACCGCGTGGCCCATGTGGCCACCGTCCACGGCGTCGACGCCTACGACGACAGCAAGGGCACCAACGTCGGCGCCACCGTGGCCGCGCTCAATGGCCTGGGCGCCGACCGCGCACCGTCGAAGCTGGTTGTGATCCTCGGCGGCGATGGCAAGGGGCAGGACTTCTCGCCGCTGCTCGCGCCGGTACGTCGCCATGCGCGAGCGGTGGCGCTGATCGGGCGCGACGCGGCGCTGATCGAGCAGGCGCTCGCCGGTTGCGGCGCAACGATGCAGCGCTGCGACAGCCTGGAAGCCGCAACGCGATGGTGCTTCGCGCAGGCCGAGTCAGGCGACGCTGTGCTGCTGAGCCCGGCCTGCGCCAGCCTCGACATGTTCCGCAACTACGGCCACCGGGCCGATGTATTCGTTGCTGAAGTGCAGGCGCTGGCGCACGAAATCGGAGAAGTTGCCACATGAGCCGCGGAAGAGGGGCCCCACGGAGTGGGGATCGAAGCGAGCGAATGTGGCCGGCTGCCGACCCGGCAAGAACCACGCATTGCACTGGCCGTCCGGGGGCAGCCGCATGACCGGCGCAACCGAGCGCTTCGGCATCACCGGCCTGCGCGCGCGCTTCGCCGCGCTGACCGGTCGCTCGAACGCAAGCAGTGAAGCGGTGCCTGTGCGCGACTGGGTCAGCGTCTCCGCCGGCCAGCCGGCGCGCCTGCTCGGCTTCGACCAGGCGTTGGTCTGGGTGGTGGTGGCCTTGCTCGCGCTCGGCGTGGTGATGGTCTATTCGGCCTCGATCGCGCTGCCCGACAACCCGAAGTTCGGCCGCTACGAGGCGACCCACTTCGTAACCCGCCACGTGTTCTCGATCTTCATCGCCTTCCTGTGCGCGCTGGTCGCGGTGCAGGTGCCCATCAGCCTGTGGGAGAAGGGGTCGCCGTGGTTCTTCGCCGCGACCCTGCTGCTGCTGGTGCTGGTGCTCATCCCCGTCATCGGCAAGGGCGTCAACGGCGCCCGGCGCTGGATTCCGCTGGGGCTGATGAACTTCCAGCCGTCCGAACTGGCCAAGCTGACGATCGCGATGTATGCCGCCGGCTACATGGTGCGCAAGATGGACGTGAAGGAAAACTTCCTCCGTGCGGTGATCCCGATGGCGATCTCGGTCGCGGTGATCGGCCTCGTGCTGCTGGCCGAACCCGACATGGGCGCCTTCATGGTGATCGCGGCGATCGCGATGGGCATCCTCTTCCTCGGCGGCGTGAACGGCCGCATGTTCTTCCTCATCACCGCGGTGCTGATCGGCGCCTTCGTGCTGATGATCTCGCTCAGCGAATGGCGCCGCGAGCGCATCTTTGCCTACCTGAACCCGTGGGACGAAAAGTACACGCTGGGCAAGGCCTACCAGCTTTCGCATTCGCTGATCGCGTTCGGGCGCGGCGAGCTGTTTGGCCAGGGCCTGGGCAGCAGCGTCGAGAAGCTGCACTACCTGCCCGAGGCGCACACCGACTTCCTGCTTGCGGTGATCGGCGAGGAACTCGGTTTCATCGGCGTGGCGGTGGTGATCGTCGCGTTCTTCTGGCTGGCGCGGCGGCTGTTCCACATCGGCCGCCAGGCGATTGCGCTCGACCGCGTGTTCGCCGGCCTGTTCGCGCAGGGTATCGGCATCTGGATGGGCGGGCAGGCGTTCATCAACATGGGCGTGAACCTCGGCGTGCTGCCGACCAAGGGGCTGACGCTGCCGCTGATGAGCTTCGGCGGCTCGGCGATCGTGGTCAACATGGTGGCGCTGGCGATCGTGTTGCGGGTGGATATTGAAAACAGGCAGTTGATGCGCGGGGGCCGCGCATGAACTGCCTGTTTCGCCAAAACCGGCATGCCACCGCGCAGTGGGGGCAGGCTGCGAAGCAGCCGTTGATGCGCGGGGGTCGTGCGTGAGCCACCTCGTGATCATGGCGGCAGGCACCGGCGGCCACGTGATTCCGGGCCTCGCGGTTGCGCGCGAAATGCAGTCCCGCGGCTGGACGGTCTCATGGCTGGGCACGACGCACGGCATGGAAAACCGCCTCGTGCCGCCGAGCGGCATTGCGATGGACAACATCGCCTTCAGCGGCCTGCGCGGCAAGGGCTTGCTCCACACGTTGACGGGCGGGCTGCGGCTGCTCGGTGCGTTCTGGAGTTGCCTGCGCATCCTCCGCAAGCGCTCGGCAGATGCGGTGCTGGGCATGGGCGGTTATGTCTGTTTTCCTGGTGGAATGATGGCTTCGCTGCTGGGCAAGCCGCTGTTGCTCGTCAACGCCGACGCGGCCTTGCTGCTGAGCAACCGCGCGCTGCTGCCGGTGGCCGACCGCATCGCCTTCGGATTCGATGGCGACGCGGCGCGCCGCGCCAAGAATGCCGTCGTCACCGGCAACCCGGTGCGGGCCGAGATTGAATCGCTGCCCGCGCCGGCGTTGCGCTTCGACGGCCGCAGCGGCCCGCTGCGCCTGCTGGTGGTCGGTGGCAGCCTCGGCGCGCGCGTGCTCAATGAATGCGTGCCGCAGGCGCTGGCGCTGTGGCCTGCAGCCGAGCGCCCGCAGGTCACGCATCAGACCGGCGAGGCCAACCTGGCCAGCGTGCAGACCGGCTATGCGAGCGCGGGCGTGGCGGCCGATGTGCTGCCCTTCATCGACGACATGCCGCGCCGCCTGGCCGAATGCGATGTGCTCGTCTGCCGGGCCGGCGCGGTGACGGTGAGCGAAATCTGCGCGGCCGGTGTGGCGAGCGTGCTGGTGCCGCTGATCGTGAGCACCACCAGCCACCAGCGCGACAACGCCCTGCACATGGCGGCACAGGGCGCGGCGATCCACCTGCCGCAGACCGAGCTGGCGCCGCAGCGGCTGGCCGATTTGCTGCGCGGCCTGACGCGGCCGGCGCTGCTGGCGATGGCGCAGAAGGCGCGGGCGATGGCGATGCCGCATGCCGCGTCGCGCGTCGCCGATGAGATCGACAAATTGGTGGTCGCATGAAACACGCCGTCAAGCACATCCACTTTGTTGGCGTTGGCGGGGCTGGCATGAGCGGCATCGCCGAGATCCTGCACAACCTGGGTTACGCCGTGTCGGGCTCGGACCAGAGCGACAGCGAGACCTCGCGCCGGCTGGCCTCGTTGGGCATCAAGGTCTCGATCGGCCACGACGCCGCGCACATCGCGGGCGCTCAGGCGGTGGTCACGTCCACGGCGGTGAAGGGCGACAACCCCGAAGTCATCGCCGCCCGCGCTCACCGCGTGCCGGTCGTGCCGCGCGCGGTGATGCTGGCCGAACTGATGCGCCTGAAGCAGGGCATCGCCATAGCAGGCACGCACGGCAAGACCACCACCACCTCGCTCGTCACCAGCGTGCGCGCGGCGGCCGGGGTCGATCCGACCTTCGTCATCGGCGGCCGGCTGGCCAGCGCGGGCGCGAACTCGCGCCTCGGCGCGGGCGACTACATCGTGGTCGAGGCCGACGAGTCGGACGCCTCGTTCCTGAACCTGCTGCCCGTGCTTTCGGTCGTGACCAACATCGACGCCGACCACATGGAGACCTACGGCCATGACTTCGCCAGGCTGAAGGCGGCCTTCGTCGAGTTCCTGCACCGCATGCCGTTCTACGGCGCAGCCATTGTCTGCGGCGACGACCCCGGCGTGCGCTCGATCGTGCCGATGATCTCGCGCCCGGTGGTGAGCTACGGTTTCGGCGCCGACGTGCAGGTGCGCGCGGTGGACGTGCAGGCCTTGCCTGGCGGGCAGATGCGCTTCGTCGTGCAGCGCCGCAACGGCGTCGCGATGCCCGACCTCGCGATCACGTTGAACCTGCCCGGCGAGCACAACGTGCTGAACGCGCTGGCAACCATCGCCGTCGCGACCGAACTCGAATTGCCCGACGCGCCGATCGCGAGGGCGCTGGCCGAGTTCAGCGGCGTCGACCGGCGCTTCCAGCGCTACGGCGAGCAGCCGGCGGCGGGCGGTGGCCACTTCACCTTGATCGACGACTACGGCCACCACCCGGTCGAGATGGCCGCCGTGATCGCCGCCGCGCGCGGGGCCTTTGCCGGGCGGCGCCTGGTGCTCGCGTTCCAGCCGCACCGCTACACCCGCACCCGCGATTGCTTCGAGGATTTCGTGAAGGTGCTCGGCACGGCCGACGTGGTGTTGCTGTCCGAGGTCTACGCCGCGGGCGAATCGCCGATCGTCGCGGCCGACGGCCGTGCGCTGGCGCGTGCGCTGCGCGTGGCGGGCAAGGTCGATCCGTTGTTCGTCGATGAGGTCGGGGCGATGGCCGAGGCGATCGCCGAGCAGGCCCGCGACGGCGATGTGGTGATCGTCATGGGTGCGGGTTCGATCGGTACTGTGGCGGCGCAGGTGGTCGAGAGGATGGGCGAATGAGTGACGCGGGCGTCAAGGCGCTGGGCAAGGTCGCCGTGCTGATGGGCGGCACCTCGGCCGAGCGCGAAATCTCGCTGCTCTCGGGCACCGGCGTGCTCAAGGCGCTGCAATCGCAAGGGGTCGACGCGCACGCCTTCGACCCGGCCGGACGCGATCTGGCCGAACTCAGGCGCGACGGCTTCGCGCGCTGCTTCATCGCGCTGCACGGCCGCCACGGCGAAGACGGCACGGTGCAGGGCGCGCTCGAACTGCTGGGCCTCCCGTACACCGGCTCCGGCGTGATGGCCTCGGCGATCGCGATGGACAAGGTGATGACCAAGCGCGTCTGGATCGCCGAGGGCCTGCCGACGCCGAAGTATGTGAGCCTGTCGCGCGACGAGCAGGGCCGCGAGCGTGTAC
>JANOVJ010000573.1:0-1800 GCA_031417295.1 bacterium
CTCCGAAGAAATCACGCGTGATATTCCGAACCTGTCGGAGCAGCAACTGGCGCGCCTCGACGAGTCGGGCATCGTCTATGTCGGTGCGGAAGTGAACCCGGGCGACACGCTGGTCGGCAAGGTCACGCCCAAGGGCGAGACGACGCTGACGCCGGAAGAAAAGCTGTTGCGCGCGATCTTCGGCGAGAAGGCGAGCGATGTGAAAGACACGTCGCTGCGCGTCAGCCAGGGCACCAACGGCACGGTCATCGACGTGCAGGTGTTCACCCGTGAAGGCATCGTGCGCGACAAGCGCGCGCAGCAGATCATCGACGATGAGTTGAAGCGCTATCGCCTGGACCTGAACGACCAGTTGCGTATCGTCGAAGCCGACGCGTTCGACCGGATCGAGAAGCTGCTGACGGGCAAGCCCGCCAACGGCGGCCCGCAGAGGCTCGCCAAGGGCACCGTCATCGACAAGGCCTACCTCGCCAGCGTCGAGAAGTTCCACTGGTTCGACATCCGCCCGGCGGATGACGAAATCGCAAACCAGCTGGAGAGCATCAAGAACTCGCTCGACCAGACGCGGCATCGCTTCGACCTCGCCTTCGAAGAGAAGCGCAAGAAGCTGACGCAGGGCGACGAGTTGCCTGCCGGCGTGCTGAAGATGGTGAAGGTGTACCTGGCCGTCAAGCGCCGCTTGCAGCCGGGCGACAAGATGGCCGGTCGCCACGGCAACAAGGGTGTGGTCTCGAAGATCGTTCCGGTCGAAGACATGCCCTACATGGCCGACGGCACGCCGTGCGACATCGTGCTCAATCCGCTGGGCGTGCCTTCGCGCATGAACGTCGGGCAGGTGCTCGAAGTCCACCTGGGCTGGGCCGGCAAGGGCATCGGCCAGCGCATCGGCGACATGCTGCAAGAGCACACCAAGGTGGCCGAGCTGCGCAAGTTCTTGGACGAGCTGTACAACAAGTCGGGCGGCAAGACTGAGAAGCTCGACGACCTGAGCGACGGCGAAGTGCTGGAGATGGCGCACAACCTCTCGAAGGGCGTGCCCTTCGCGACGCCGGTGTTCGACGGCGCGGCGGAAAGCGAAATCCGCGGCATGTTGAAGCTGGCGTATCCGGACGACATCGCCAAGGCCAAGGGCCTGACCGCGACGCGCACGCAAGCGACCTTGTGCGACGGCCGCACCGGTGACGCCTTCGAGCGCCCGGTGACGATCGGCTACATGCACGTCTTGAAGTTGCACCACCTGGTGGACGACAAGATGCACGCGCGTTCCACCGGCCCGTACAGCCTGGTCACGCAGCAACCGCTGGGCGGCAAGGCGCAGTTCGGCGGCCAGCGCTTCGGCGAGATGGAAGTCTGGGCGCTCGAAGCCTACGGCGCCAGCTACGTGCTGCAGGAAATGCTGACGGTCAAGTCGGACGACGTGAACGGCCGCACCAAGGTGTACGAGAGCATCGTCAAGGGCGAACACTCGATCGAGGCCGGCATGCCGGAGTCGTTCAACGTGCTGATCAAGGAAATTCGTTCGCTCGGTATCGACATCGAGCTGGAACGGAACTAAAGGAGAAGATGCATGAAGGGTTTACTCGATCTATTCAAGCAATTCACCCCTGACGAGCATTTCGATGCCATCAGGATCGGCCTCGCGTCGCCGGAGAAGATTCGCTCCTGGTCGTTCGGGGAAGTGAAGAAGCCCGAGACCATCAACTACCGGACCTTCAAGCCGGAACGCGATGGCCTGTTCTGCGCCAAGATCTTCGGCCCGATCAAGGACTACGAGTGCCTGTGCGGCAAGTACAAGCGCCT
>JANOVJ010000574.1:0-3863 GCA_031417295.1 bacterium
CGTTTGAGCTGATCACGATCTTTGGCGCCGCCACCGGCGCGTTCCTGGCGAACAACCAGATGAAGGTCATCAAGGCCTCGCTGGCCGGGCTGGGCAAGTGCTTCAAGGGCAGCAAGTACAGCAAGGCGCGCTACATGGAGCTGATGGCTCTGATGTACGACATCTTGCAGAAGGCGCGCAAGGAAGGCCTGATGTCGATTGAAAAAGATGTCGAAGAGCCGCACGCCTCGCCGCTGTTCAAGAAGTACCCGAACGTCGGCGCCGACCACCACGTGGTCGAGTTCATCACCGACTACCTGCGGATGATGGTCTCGGGCAACCTGAACGCGCACGAGATCGAGAGCCTGATGGACAGCGAGATCGAGACCCATCACAACGAGCAGCACGCCGCGGTGGCGGCGATCGCCCGGGTGGCCGGCGGCCTGCCGGCGTTCGGCATCGTGGCCGCGGTGCTGGGGGTGGTGAACACGATGGGCTCGGTCGGCCAGCCGCCGGCGGTGCTGGGCGGGATGATCGGCTCGGCGCTGGTCGGCACCTTCCTCGGCATCTTGCTGGCCTACGCCTTTGTCGAGCCGCTGGGCGGGCTGCTGGAGCAGAAGGTCGAAGACGGCACCAAGGAGCTGCAGTGCATCAAGACCACGCTGCTCGCCAGCATGCAGGGCTATGCGCCGCAGGTGGCGGTGGAGTTCGGCCGCAAGGTGCTTTATTCGGGCGACCGGCCGACCTTCGGCGAGCTCGAAGCGCATGTCAAGGGCAAGAAGGCATGATCAATTTCGGACCCATAGCAATGTCGTTGCTGGGCCAAAACGGTCCAGCGCCGGGCCGCTCCCAAGCGGACCGTGCTCCCCCTCGGGCCCGCGAGCGGGATGACGACGCCGTACCCGGCGTCTTGGGGGTAAGTCATGGCTGGTGACGCAAAGAAACTGCAGCCGATCATCATCAAGCGGGTCAAGAAGGGCGGCCATGCGGCGCATGGCGGCGCCTGGAAGATTGCCTATGCCGACTTCGTGACCGCGATGATGGCGTTCTTCCTGCTGATGTGGCTGCTCGGCTCCACCAGCGAGGGCGACAAGAAGGGCATCGCCGACTACTTTGCCTCGCCGCTGAAAGTGGCCCTGCTCAACAGCGGCAGCGGCTCGGGCGATTCGTCGAGCGTGGTTCGCGGTGGCGGTACCGACCTGTCGCGGACCAACGGGCAGGTGAAGAAGGGCGACATCGAGGCCAAGCGGAACACGATCAATCTGCAGGCGCTGAAGGAAGAGCAGCGCCACGCCGAGGCCGCCCGGCTGGAGACGCTGAAGGACAAGATGCAGCAGGTGCTGGCCGCCAACCCGCGCCTGGCCGCCATGCGCTCGCAGATCCGGCTCGACATGACGCCCGACGGCCTGCGCCTGCAGATCGTCGACGAGATCAACCGGGCGATGTTCGACAGCGGCAGTGCGCTCGTCAAACCCTACATGCGCGAGCTGCTGCGCGAGATCGCGCAGGTGCTGGGCGAGGTGCCGAACCGGCTCACCCTCGAAGGCCACACCGACGCCGCGCTGTTTGCCGGCGGCGAGCGCGGCTACAGCAACTGGGAGCTGTCGAGCGACCGCGCCAATGCGTCACGGCGCGAGCTGCTGGCCGGCGGCCTGCCCGACCGCCGCGTGCTGCGCGTCCAGGGCCTGGCCTCGAGCTCGCTCTACGAGCCGGCCGAGCCGCTGAGCCCGGTGAACCGGCGCATCAGCATCATCGTGATGAACCGCGAGGCCGAAGACCGGCTGCTGCGCAGCGGCGCTGCCGTCGTGGCCGCCGAACCTGCGGCCGAGGCCGAGCCCGCCTCGATGCAACCCGCCCGGCCGTGACGCGCCTGAGCCTCGATACCGGTCTGAAATTCCTGGTCTTCGGCGACTTCGAGAGCTTGCGCCGGATCCTCCGCGCGCTGCTGCGCGAGATCGGCTGGTCGCTGATCGAAGAGGCCGACAACGGCGTCTCGCACAAGCCGCCGCCGGGCCTGAGAAGCCGGGCCGTGCCGGCGCTGCTCGGCTCCCTCAGGCCAGTGCCCGCGAACTGAGCGGCCCGGCGGGCCGCCGCCGCAGGCCGGCGCGCTTCAGGCCGCGAACAGGCCGCACTAGCCCCCTCTTTTCAAGCTCAAGTTCAAGCCGGCTCTGGGAACAATGGTGAGGCCCACCGTTCGGGCGCACCGCACCGCCCATGGCCGAATCTTCCGCTCAAGACCGCAACCTGCCCGCCTCGCCGCGCCGGCTCGAGAAGGCACGCGAGGAAGGCCAGGTGGCGCGCTCGCGCGACCTCAGCCACTTCGCGGCGGTGGCGGCTGGTGGCGTGGCACTGGTGCTGTTCGCGCCGCAGTTGAGCGACATGCTGGCGCAGATGCTGAAGCGCGCGCTGCACTTCAACGCCCACTCGCTGGCCGCGCCCGGTTTCATGGGCGAGCGCCTGGCCGAGCTGGTGCAGACGCTGATGTGGATCGCCTTCCCGCTCGGCCTGCTGATGGCCGCGGTAGCCGTGGTGGCCGGCGTTGCGTCCGGCGGCTGGGTCTGGACATGGACGCCACTCGGCCCGAAGTTCGACAAGCTGAACCCGTTCGCCGGCCTCGCCCGCATCGTCTCGAAGCACCAGCTCGTCGACACGATGAAGGCCTGCCTGCTCGCGCTGCTGCTCGGCGGCGCGGGCGCGCTGTACCTGCGCGCGCACCTCGATGAATTCGGTGGTGTGCTGGCGCTGCCGCTGCCGGCTGCGCTGGCCCAGGCGGGCCGCACGCTGCTGGCCGGGCTGTCGCTGCTGCTGCTGTTGCTGGCTGCGTTCGCGCTCGTCGATGTGCCGCTGCAGCGCCACCTGCACAAGACGCGCCTGAAGATGAGCCGCGAGGAATTGAGGCAGGAGCAGAAGGAAACCGAAGGCAACGTCGAGGTCAAGGCCAAGGTCAAGGCGCGGATGCGCGAGATGGCCAACCGCCGCATGTTGGCAGCCGTTCCCAAGGCCGACCTGGTGGTGATGAACCCGACCCACTACGCTGTGGCCCTGAAGTACGACGACGCGAAGATGAGCGCGCCGCGCGTCGTCGCCAAGGGCGCCGACCTGATGGCGCTGCGCATCCGCGACAGTGCCAAGGACTCGCAGGTGCCGGTGTTGCAAGCCCCGGTGCTGGCGCGCGCCTTGTACGCCCACGCCGAGATCGACCGCGAGATTCCGGCCGCGCTCTTTGCCGCGGTGGCGCAGGTGCTGGCTTACGTTTACCAGTTGCGCGCGGCGATGCAGGGCAGGGCAGTGATGCCAAACGATCTGCCGCCGCTGGATGTGCCGGTGGAGTTGGACCCCCATCATGGGTTGGCTGTTGTGGGGGATGCGGCATGAGGGCGGTGGCGAGTTGCCGCTTGATCGTGCCGGTGTCCCTTCGCGATCGCCGTGGCTTGGCTTCGGGGCCGCGCGGTAGGCGGCACCCGCTGGGGGCTCACACTGGAGCGGTCGGCGCTGCGCGCCGACTCCGCTGCGGTGCTCAGCCTGGGGTCGCGTCGCAAAACTCGCTGCGTTCGCTGCGCTCTCTCCACTCAAACAGTTGCGACGGGTCAGTTTACGAAGCGCGCTGCGCGCGCCGACCCCAGGCTTCCGCTCCTCGCCGCCCCACAGATCGCCCCCATCGGGCACCGCCCACCGCGCTCTACCGTGGTCTTTTCTGGTCGAGGACACTCGCCGCCGCTTTGCAAAGGCGCGCCCGGACAGGCCACGCAGCGCCTCTACGGCGCCGAGAAGCAGAGGGCTCGTGGCCTCGCGCGCAGCGCGACTCGTTGACTGACTCGTCGCAACTGTTTGAGCAGAGTGAGCGCAGCGAACGCAGCGAGTTTTGCGACGGGCGACGAGACCGA
>JANOVJ010000575.1:0-5053 GCA_031417295.1 bacterium
GGATCTTCATCGTGTACAGGCGCGGCGCGAACTGCGACACCTCGGTCTTGGACTCGCCCATCGCGTCGACCATCTTGCCAAGGATGTGCAGGCGCGCTTCCTTGGCTTGCGCCAGGGCGACCTGCATGATTTCCTTCGTGATGCCCTGGATCTTGATGTCCATCTGCAGAGCGGTGATGCCGGCGGTGGTGCCCGCGACCTTGAAGTCCATGTCGCCGAGGTGATCTTCGTCACCCAGGATGTCGGTCAGCACCGCGAAGCGGTTGCCGTCCTTGATCAGGCCCATCGCGATGCCGGCCACGTGGGCCTTCATCGGCACGCCGGCGTCCATCAGCGCGAGGCAGCCGCCGCACACCGAGGCCATCGACGAGGAACCGTTCGACTCGGTGATTTCCGAGACCAGGCGCATCGTGTACGGGAAGTCGGTTTCGCTCGGCAGCGCCGCGGCAAGAGCCCGCTTGGCCAGCCGGCCGTGGCCAATCTCGCGGCGCTTCGGCGTGCCGAAACGCCCCGCTTCGCCGGTGGCAAAGGGAGGCATGTGGTAGTGGAGCATGAAGCGGTCGGTGAACTCGCCGGCCAGCGCGTCGATGCGCTGCGCGTCGCGCGCGGTGCCGAGCGTGGCCGCCACCATCGCCTGCGTTTCGCCGCGGGTGAACAGCGACGAGCCGTGAGCGCGCGGCAGCACGCTGTTGCGGATCTCGATCTGGCGCACGGTGCGCGTGTCGCGGCCGTCGATGCGCGGCTCGCCCGACAGAATCTGGCCGCGCACGATCCGGGCTTCGATGTCGAACAGCAGCGTTTCGAGCTTGACTTCGTCGAACACCGCGCCTTCGGCTTTCAGCGCCGCCTTGGCGTTTGCGTACGCCTGGCGCGTGGCCTGGGTGCGGGTCTGCTTCGAGCGGATCTGGTAAGCGGCGCGCAGCGCTTCCTCGGCCAGGCCGTTGACCTTGGCAATGAAGGGCTCATCCTTGGCCGGCGGCTGCCAGTCCCAGGCCGGCTTGCCGGCGTCGCGCACCAGTTCATTGATGGCGGCGATGGCGATGTTGCCTTGCTCGTGGCCGAACACCACGCCGCCGAGCATGATCTCTTCGCTCAGTTGGTCGGCTTCGGACTCGACCATCAACACTGCCGCCTGCGTGCCCGCGACCACGAGGTCGAGCTTGGAGTCACGCAGTTGCGTCTTGCCCGGGTTCAGCACGTATTCGCCGTTGATGTAGCCCACGCGCGCCGCGCCGATCGGGCCGTTGAACGGGATGCCCGAAATGGCGAGCGCCGCGCTGGCGCCGATCAGCGCGGCGATGTCGGCCGAGACCTCGGGGTTGAGCGACATCACGTGCACGATCACCTGCACTTCGTTGTAGAAACCGTCCGGGAACAGCGGGCGCAGCGGGCGGTCGATCAGGCGGCAGGTCAGCGTCTCGAGCTCGCTCGGGCGGCCTTCGCGTTTGAAGAAGCTGCCCGGGATCTTGCCGGCGGCGTAGGTCTTCTCGGTGTAGTCGACGGTGAGCGGGAAGAAATCCTGCCCCGGCTTGGCGTTCTTGGCCCCGACGACGGTGGCCAGCACCATCGTGTCGTCCATGCTCACCATCACCGCGCCGGAAGCCTGGCGCGCGATCTCGCCGGTTTCCAGCGTGACGGTGTGCTGACCCCATTGGAAGGTCTTGCTGACTTTGTTGAACATGCTCATGGAAAAAATCTCCGGTGGTGATGCGGGCGCGATGAAATCGGCTGCGCCCTTCGCCTGGAGCTGTGGTCACCGTGGCAACAATGCCATTCCAGCGGGGTTCGCAAAGCGCGGCGGTGTGAGGATCGAACCGCGCTGGAATGACACAGCAGTTGCCCTGTGGCCCAACTCCAAAATACAAAAAGCCTGTGCTGGAGTGTCCAGACAGGCTTCTTCACTTTGCTCGTGCTTACTTGCGCAGGCCGAGTTTCTGGATCAGCGCTGTGTAGCGGTCGGCGCTGCAGTCTTTCAGGTACGACAAAAGCCGCTTGCGGCGGTTGACCATTTTCAGCAGCCCGCGGCGGCTGTGGTGGTCTTTCATGTGCGCCTTGAAGTGCGGCGTCAGGTCGTTGATGCGGGCGGTGAGGATCGCCACCTGCACTTCCGGCGAGCCGGTGTCGTTGGCGCCGCGCGCGTTGTCCTTGACTATCTCGGCCTTGTTCAGGCTGGCATTCGACATTTTGCTGTTTCCTGGAGTAAGCCGGCGACGCGGCTGTGGACTTGCGGTCGCAGGTGAAACGTACCCACGCCGTGCTTGCTCTGGCGATGCGTTTGAAGACGCGTCGCGCAAAGCCAGTCGATTATAGGCGAAGTGCGCCGGCCAGGCGCTCGACCCCCAACACCAGCCGCTGCGGGTCGCGCGAGGCAAAGCACCAGCGCAGCCAGCCTTCGGACTCGTCGCCGAACGCGGCGCCGGGCGCGAGGCCCAGGCCGGCCTCGGTAACCAGGCGCTTGGCAAAGGCCAGCGAATCGTCCTGCCCTTCGACGCGAAAGAAGGCGTACATGCCGCCCTGCGGCACGGCGACGTGCACGCCTGGCAGCGCTGCCAGGCGCGGCAGCAACGTGTCGCGGCAGACGCGCACGCGCTCGACGAGGCCAGGGATGAACGCCTCGGCCTGCGCCAGCGCCGCCAGCCCGCCACGCTGCACGAACACCGGCGCACACGAGGTGTTGAACTCGATCAGCTTGCCAAACGCATCCATCAGTTCCAGCGGGGCGACCAGCCAGCCGAGCCGCCAGCCCGTCATCAGGAAGCTCTTCGAGAAGCTGTGGGCGACGACGAGGCGATCCTCCGGCGCGGCCACGTCGAGAAAGCTCGGCGCCGAGGGGCACGAACCCGCGCCCGGCCCGAACCACATGCGTTCGTACACCTCGTCGGCAACGATCCAGGTGCCGGTGCGCCGGCAGTGCTCGATGATCGCCTGCTGCTCGTCGCGCGTCAGCGCCCAGCCGGTCGGGTTGTTCGGCGCGTTGACCAGCAGCACGCGGGTGCGCTCGGTCACCGTGGCCAGCAGCGCCTGCAGGTCGAGCCGCCACGCGCCGTTGCGAACGTGCAGCGGGAATCGCTTCACGTCGGCACCGAGGATCGCCGGTTGCGACGGCAGGTTGGGCCAGACCGGCACGACCACCACCACCTCGTCGCCCGCGCCGGCCAGCGCCTGCATCGCGATCATCAGCGCGTTCACGCCGGACGAGGTGACGGCGATGCGCGCCGCAGTCACTTCCGGATGCAGCGCACTCGTGTAGCGCGCGATCGCCTCACGCAGCTCCGGCAAGCCAAGGTTGTGCGAATAGAACGTCTCGCCCTTGGCGAGCGATTCAGCCGCCGCATCGCGCACAAACTGCGGCGTAGCCTCGTCGCTTTCGCCGAACCAGAACGGCAGTACATCGCTGCGCCCGAGGCCGGCGTTCGCCACTTCACGAATCTTCGAACCCGGGAGTTGCTGGATCACAGCTCGCATGCGAATGCGCTCGTTGGCGCCCTCTTGAAAACAGCCGATGCCGCTCCAACTTCGACGGCATGGGTCGCTGCAAGGTGCGGCAACCGATCGATTGTAGGAGCCCGTCATGTTCGTACTGCCCGTCTCGTCTTCCCTCCATCGCCGCGCGCTGCGCGGCGCCCCGTCGGCCTTCGCTCACCTGCTGGCCGACCGCGCTTTCAATGCCGCGGCCGATGAAGCGCCGCACGATGAACCCCGCGTGCCGCGCATCGACGTGCTCGAAAGCGATGCCGCCTACAGCGTGGTGCTCGACATGGCTGGCGCCGTGAAGGAACAGTTGAAGGTGTCGGTCGAAGGCCGCCGCGTGATCGTCTCGACGGTCGCCGCAGCCACGCCCGAAACCGCTGCACCCGCGGCAGATGCCAGCCGCGTGATCTACCGCGAGCGCAGCGCGCCGAACTACGCGCGCACCGTGGTGCTGCCGGCTGAAGTGGACCAGTCGGCGTCGCAAGCGCGGTTCGAGAACGGCGTGCTGACGCTGACGCTCGCCAAGCGCGTGCCGGCTGGCGCGACGCAGATCAGCATCAACTGAGCGCGTTGCTCCCTCTCCCTTCGGGAGAGGGTTGGGGGTGAGGTGGGGCTTTCGAGGCGCATGCGCCGAGCCCGCCGAACGGCATTGGCTTGCAAGCCAATGCGCGCACTGCAAGTGAGGGAGCGCACCCCAGCAATCACAACGACGCGAGCGGCCAGCGCGGCTTGACGTCGAACGCGTAGTCGGTGCGCGTGTCGGCAATGCCGCGCTGCAGCCGCATCGCCGCAGCGAGCGCGATCATGGCGCCGTTGTCGGTGCACAGCGCCAGCTCGGGGTAGTGCACGCGCGCGCCGCGCTTCGCGCATTGCGCATTCAGGCGCTCGCGCAGGTGCTGGTTCGCGCCCACGCCACCGGCCACCACCAGCCGGGCCAGCCCGCTGGCCTTCAACGCGGCCATCGACTTGTGCACCAGCACATCGACGATCGCGGCCTGCGTGGCCGCGGCCAGGTTCGCCTTGTCCTGCTCGCACACGTTGCTGCCGCCAACCTTGCGCAGTTGCGTCATCACAGCGGTCTTGAGGCCAGAGAACGAAAAGTCCAGGTTGCCGCTGTGCAGCAACGGCCGCGGCAGCGCAAACGCGCTCGCGTCGCCAAAGGCCGCCAGCCGCGACAGCCCCGGCCCGCCGGGGTACGGCAGGCCCATCATCTTGGCCGTCTTGTCGAAGGCCTCGCCGGCCGCGTCGTCGATGGTCTCGCCCTGCAATGCATAGCGCCCCACGTCGTCGACGCGCATCAATTGCGTGTGCCCGCCCGAGACGAGCAGCGCGATGAACGGAAACGCCGGCGGGTCGGCCGACAGGAACGGCGACAGCAAATGCCCTTCGAGGTGGTGCACGCCGAGGGCCGGCTTCTCAAGCGCCGCCGCGAGCGCGCACGCGAAACCCGCGCCGACGAGCAAGGCGCCCGCCAGCCCCGGCCCGCGCGTGTAGGCGACGACGTCGATGTGCTGCAAGGTCGTCTGCGCCTCGGCCAACACCTGGCGCGTCAGCGGCAGCACGCGGCGGATGTGGTCGCGCG
>JANOVJ010000576.1:0-2497 GCA_031417295.1 bacterium
TCGGGCGAGCGCGCCAGGTCGGCCGCGTAGTGAAACAGGTGCACGCCGGCTGTCGGGCGGATGCCCTGCACCTGGTGCAGGAAGCCGCTGTGGCCGAACACCACCGAAGGCGGCACCGCGCCGCTGCGCAGCAGTTCCTGCGCACCGTAAACGTCGGCCAGCACGCGGTTCAACAACTCGGCCCGTTGCGCGATGCCGGCCTCGATGTGGGCCCATTCGTCGGGTGAGATCAAGAGCGGCAGCGGGTCGACCTGCCACAGCCGGTCGCTGCCCTTCGGGTCGGCATAGACGTTGTAGGTGATGCCGTGCTCGCGGACCTCACGCTCCATCAGCGCCAGCGTGTCGCCAACGTCCGGCGACTGGCGTGCGGCGAGCGCGCGCACGAAGGCGTCCCAGTGCGGCCGCGGCTCGCCGGGCGCGGCAAGCATCTCGTCGTAGCGGTCGGGCGGGACCGCGTAGTCGGTCAACAACTTCTTCGGCATTGCGGCGGCGGTAGGTTGACCGGCAGTGTGTCACAGCCACCCGGTGCGACCAGGGCGTTGCGGGCGCCGCATGACCGCGTCGCCCTAAGCCGCGGGCCTCCGTAAATCCAGCGTGAACGGAAAATCCGGATTTCGCTCTTCCCTCACCACCTTCATCTCCCCCGGCGTGTGCCCGGTGCGGAAGAACCGCGCCAGCCGCCGCGCTTCGGCCTCATACGCATTGACCGGGAAGGTGTCGTAGTTGCGCCCGCCCGGATGCGCCACGTGGTACTGGCAGCCGCCCATTGAGCGGTTCATCCAGGTATCGACGATGTCGAAGGTCAACGGCGCCTGCGCGTCGATCGTCGGGTGCAAGGCCGAGATCGCCTGCCACGCGCGGTAGCGCACCGCGGCCACGTATTCGCCGACGATGCCAGTCGGCTGCAGCGGCACCACGCGGCCGTTGCAGGTCAGCACGTGGCGGTCGCCGACAAGGCCGCTCACCTTGAGCTGCAAGCGTTCGACCGACGAATCGACAAAGCGCACCGTGCCGCCGGGCGCGCCCTCCTCGCCCATCACATGCCAGGGTTCGAGCGCCAGGCGGAGCTCGACCTCGACCCCGCGCGCGCTGAACTCGCCCAGGCGCGGGAAGCGAAAGTTCAGGTGCGGCGCGAACCAGTCGAGCTCCAGCGGGTAGCCGGCGGCGTTCAATTCCTCGACCACATCGGCCAGGTCTTCCCACACGAAGTGCGGCAGCATGAAGCGGTCGTGCAGCTCGGTGCCCCAGCGCTTCAGCCGCGCCGGGCGGTACGGCTTTTGCCAGAAGCGCGACACCGTGGCGCGCATCAGCAACTGCTGCAACAGGCTCATCCGCGAATGCGGCGGCATTTCGAAGGCGCGCATCTCGAGCAGGCCGAGCCGCCCCGTCGCGCCGTCGGGCGAATACAGCTTGTCGATGCAGAACTCGGCGCGGTGGGTGTTGCCCGAAACGTCGATCAGCAGGTTGCGCAGCGTGCGGTCGATCAGCCACGGCGGGCAGGCGGGTTGATCCGGCGCGGTCAAGCGGCGGATTTCGGCGAACGCGACCTCGATCTCGTAGACCGAATCGTTGCGCGCCTCGTCGATGCGCGGCGCCTGGCTCGTCGGGCCGACGAACAGGCCCGAGAACAGGTACGACAGCGCCGGGTGGTTGTGCCAGTAGCCGATCATGCTCGTCAGCAACTCGGGCCGGCGCAGGAACGGCGAGTCGGCCGGGGTCGCGCCGCCGAGCACGAAGTGGTTGCCGCCGCCGGTGCCGGTGTGGCGCCCGTCGAGCATGAACTTCTCGGTCGAGAGCCGCGTCTCGTGCGCCGACTGGTAGAGGTGCGTCGTCTGCTCGACCAGTTCGCCCCAACTGTGCGCGGGGTGCACATTGACTTCGATCACCCCCGGGTCGGGCGTGACGCGCAGCGACGCCAGCCGCGGGTCTTTCGGCGGCTCGTAGCCTTCGAGGATCACCGGCAGCTTCATCGCGACCGCCGTGTCTTCGATCGCGGCGACGAGTTCGAGATAGTCTTCCAGCGCCGAAGTCGGTGGCATGAAGACGTAGAGCCGCCCGCCGCGCGGCTCGGCGCTCATCGCGGTGCGGGTGATCCAGCCCGCGGACTCGAACAGCTTGGGTGCCGAAGCGCTGCCCGCCGTTGCGCTACCTGCTGCGGCGCCGACGCGCTGCGCGGCTTCGCCCTCCTCACCGTGCGGCTCGGCCCCGCCCGCCGTCGCCAGCAGGTTCGGAAAGCGCAGCCGCGGATACGTCGGCAGCGGCGCAAACGGCTGCGTCGGGTCGGGCGGGTGGACCCACGGCAGGTCGCCGGCCGAGGCCCAGGGCTGGGCATCGAGCGGCAGGCGGTAGCCCATCGCCGAATCACCGGGGACCAGGTAGCAGCGTTCGCTGCGCAGGTACCACGAACCGGTCTGCCAGCGCATCTTGCCGCCAAGCTGGCGCGCCACCGGCAGCACATGGCCGACCACCTTGCCCAGCCCCTGCGTGAAGACCCTGC
>JANOVJ010000577.1:0-5863 GCA_031417295.1 bacterium
CACGGCCACCTTGCCGGCGATCATCACGTCGGTGGCGCGCTTGATCGAATCGACCAGCGATTCGCGGCAGCCGTACAGGTTGTCGAACTTGCTCTTGGTCACCGAATCGTTCACGTTGATGGCGCGGAACATCAGGGTTCCTTTCGCGCTCATCTCGTTCAGGCGGTGCACGCCGGTGGTGGTTTCTTCGGTCACGCCGATGATCTGCGCGCCCTTGCGGCTGTACCAGGTGGCGTCGACCGCCAGCTTGGCCTTGATGGCAGCGTAGAGGCAGGTTTCTTCTTCGCTGGTCGGGTTGGCGAGCACCGACGAATCAGTCTCGGCCTTCTTGCCCAGGTGCATCAGCAGCGTGGCGTCGCCGCCGTCGTCGAGGATCATGTTCGGGCCTTCGCTCTGTGCGCCTTTGGAGGCGAATTCGAAGATGCGGTGGGTGTAGTCCCAGTAGTCGGTCAGCGACTCGCCCTTGTAGGCGAACACCGGCGTGCCCTTCACGGCCAGCGCCGCGGCAGCATGGTCCTGGGTCGAGAAGATGTTGCACGAGGCCCAGCGCACGTCGGCGCCGAGCGCCTGCAGCGTTTCCACCAGCACCGCCGTCTGGATCGTCATGTGCAGCGAGCCGGTGACGCGCGCGCCCTTGAGCGGCTGGGCCTTCGCGAACTCGTCGCGAATGGCCATCAGGCCGGGCATTTCGGTTTCGGCGATGCGGATTTCCTTGCGCCCCCAATCGGCAAGCGCGAGGTCGGCAACGAGGTGGTCGGCAGCGGGTTTCAGAACAGCACTCATGGACTTCTCCGGTTCGGTGGATGGACACCACCGGCCGGCATGACGAAGCTGCTGAGGGAAGCTGGCTCGCCGCACCGGACAGTGGGGACGAGCGCGGTTGCACAAGCTTCCGAGCCTGGGACACACGCCGCACGGGTGCGGGGGTCTCGCAGCGCTCCTCGGAACTCGACAGATTATAGCCAGGCCGGCCTGTGCGAGACTGGCCCGATGCCGGCTGACCGCATGCAACCCCTGGCGCGGCTCGGCAGCGAGCGGCTGCGGCGCGTGCAGGGCGTGCTGACCGACATCGACGACACGCTGACGCGCGACGGCACCATCGAGCCCGCCGCGCTCGACGCGTTGCGGCGGCTGCACGCACTGGGAATCCCGGTCATCGCGATCACCGGCCGGCCAGCCGGCTGGAGCGAGCCGTTCGCCTTGCAATGGCCAGTGCTGGCCCTCGTGGCCGAGAACGGCGGCGTGATGCTGCGCGCCGGGCCGGCCGGGCTGGAGCGCGAGTTCGCGCAGGCCGAGGCCGAGCGGGTCGGCAACTTCGAGCACCTCCGCGCCTGCGCCAACGCCGTGCTGCGCGACATCCCAGGAACGAAACTCGCCGCCGACAGCGCCGGGCGCCTGACCGACATCGCCATCGACCACAGCGAGTTCACGCAGCTCGGCGAGGCGCGCATCCAGCAAGTCGCCGCGCTGATGCGCCGCCACGGGCTGACGGCCACCGTGAGTTCGATCCACATCAACGGCTGGATCGGCGAGCACACCAAGTGGACCGGCGCGCAATGGGCCGTGCAGCGCTGCACCGGCGCGCCGATCCGCCCCGATGACTGGCTCTACGTCGGCGACTCGACCAACGACCAGTTGATGTTCGAGCGCATCCCGCTCGCCGTGGCCGTGGCCAACATCGCGCGCTTCGTGCCGATGCTCGAAGTGCTGCCCGCGTACGTGACGCACGCCGAACGCGGCGCGGGATTCGCCGAGGTGGCGGACGCCCTGCTCTCGGCGCACGCCGCGGCATGAGCGGCGAGCGTGCCGCCACCCTTCGCACCGCCGCCGGGCTCGCGCTGGCGGCTGCGGTCTCGCTCGGCCTCGCGCGGTTTTCGTACGCGCTGCTGTTGCCGCCGATGCGCGCCGACCTGGGCTGGAGCTACCTCACTGCCGGGGCGATGAACACCGTCAACGCCGCCGGTTACCTGCTCGGTGCGCTGCTCGCGCCGCGCTGGCTGGCGCAGCACGATGCGCGTACGCTGCTGCTGGCCGGCAGCGCCGCTACCGCGTTGCTTCTGGCCGCCCATGGCCTGGTGCTCAGCGAGGCGGCGCTGTTCGCGCTGCGCCTGCTGTCGGGCGTGGCCAGCGCGGCGCTGTTCATTTCGGGTGGCCTGCTCGCTGCGCGGCTGGTGGCGGTGTCGAGCGGCGGCGCGCCGAGCGGTTCGGCGCCCAGCTCGGGGCTGGTGCTCGGCATCTACTACGGCGGCACTGGCGCGGGCATCATCGCCTCGGCGGTGATCGTGCCGGCCATCACCGCGTGGCCACTGGCCCATGCCTGGCAATGGGCCTGGCTGGTGCTCGGGGCGACCGCGCTGCTGGCAACGGCCGTGATCTGGCGCACCACGCGCCGCATGGCCGCCCCACCCAAGGGTGGCAGCGCCGGCGCGGCGTTTGCGTGGCGTTCATTCGCCTTCGGCCTGGCCGCGTACTTCATGTTCGGTCTCGGCTACATCGGCTACATGACGTTCGTGGTCACGCTGCTGCGCGAACAGGGCCTGGCCAGTGCGTCGATCGTCGCCTTCTACATGCTGCTGGGCGCGGGTGTGATCGCCTCATCGTGGCTCTGGGCCGGCCTGCTGCAGCGCTTTCGCGGGGGTGAATCGCTCTGCCTGCTGAACGCGCTGCTGGCCGTGGCCACCGTGCTGCCGGTGCTGAGCGCGCACCCGGTCGTGGTCTTCGCGTCGGGCGCGTTGTTCGGTGCGGTCTTCCTGTCGCTGGTCGCCTCGACGACTGCGCTGGTGCGCAACAACCTGCCGCCCGCGGCCTGGCCGGCCGGCATCGCTGCGTTCACGATCGTCTTCGCGGCCGGCCAGATCGTCGGGCCGAGCGCGGTCGGCTGGCTGGCCGACGGCCCGGGCGGGCTGGCGCGCGGGTTCGGCTGCTCGGCGGCGGCGCTGGCGTTGGGCTCGTTGCTGGCGTGGTGGCAGAAGCCGTTGCCGCGCGTCGGGTAAGCCTTCGCCGGGGATTCAGCCGGCCAGGCCGAGGAACCGACGCATCCGGTCGAGTTCCGCGTCAAGCTCACGCCGGAACAGCGCATCGCGCGGCGCGCGCCCCGCGACGTAGCCGAATTCCGGGACGAGCCTGCCCTTGGCGGTCGACAGGTTGGCCCAGCCGATCGCCGCATCGCGCCACAACAGCGGCAGCGCGTAGTAGCCGAGCTTGCGCTTGGCCGGCGGCGTGTAGGCCTCGAAACGATAGGCCCAGCCCCACAACAACTCGAAGCGGCGCCGGTCCCAGACCACCGGGTCGAACGGCGCCAACAGCCGGACCGCATCGGCCGGCGTGTGGCGGCGCGAGCGCGGGTTTTCGTCGACCGGCCAGAGCCACACGACGCCGTCGATCTTGCACGTAGCCAGCCGCTCGCGCGCGCGTTGCAAGGCCGGCAGGCGCTCATCGGCACACTGCGGCAGGGCGGCACGCAGCGGAGTCACCAGTTGGCCCAGGCTGGCCGCCGGCAGCGGCGCGTACTTGCGCACGATCAGGTCGACCAGCGCGTCGATCTGCGCGCGTCTTGCCGGTGCGTCGTTCGGCCGCGGCGCGTGGGCCATCGGCTCGGCGTAGACCCGAACGCCGTTGTCGCGCCGCGCCACGCGCAGCAGGCCGCGGTGGTGCATCGCGTCGAGCAAGTGGGTGGTGGCACTCGACAAGCCGCCCCAGGCATTGCGCGTCGAGCCGTGCGCGAAATGCGCATCGACCTCGCGCGGATGCACTTCACCGCGCTCGTGCACGAAGGCGAGCAGCGCTTGCGCGCGCTTGCGCCTGGCAGCGTCCCACGCGGTAGCCATCAAGCGCGGGTGCATCAGCGCGTAGTTCGCCCGCGGCAGGAAACCGTAGTTGACAAAGAAGTCTTCCTCGATGTCGAGCCGGGCGTAGCGCCGCTCCAGGTCGCCCGCCAGGTAGCCCTTGACGCGGTGGCGCAGCGTCAGGTCTTGCGCCCGGGCCGGCGCGCGGATCGGGTCGGCCTGCACGAAGCCGAGCCGGGCGATGGCCTTGGGCAGGGTCGTCGGCGTGAACAGGCTGCGCGCCACGGCGTAGGCGCGAAGGTGATCGATCGTGGTCGGCATCTGGCCATCATGCCTTGCGCCCAAGCGATGCGACGGCGGCCGTCGCATAACGCTTTCATAACGGCGCGACGAATAAATTTCACACACGCATTCAGGCCGACCCGCAAAGGTTCCTGAGAACAGCGTCATCGATCCGGCACGGTGCCGGCTCTCGATGCCAGGCTCGTCCATCCACGCCCAGGAGTTCATCATGTCACTGCCCAGACTTCATCGCTTCGCCGTCGCGCTCTGCCTCACCACCGCGCTCGCCGCCGCCCACGCCAAGCCCGCCGGCACCTGCTCGACCGACGGGCCGGGCGGCAACCAGGTGTTCGTGACGTCGCCGACCGGCCACTACTTCACCGACCTGACGCGCACCGTCGTCAACACCGGCACGGTGAACAAGTCGGTCTACATCTGGTTCTCGGTCGATGCGGGTGTGCCAGCCGGCGCCGAGGTGCGGCTGCTGTTCTCGGTCGACGGCGCCGCGCCGCAGTACCGCGGCCCGCAGAACCTGGCCAACACGACCGAGTACTACCAGAGCCGCAGCGCACTGGCGAAGGTCTCGGTGCCGCCGGGCTCGCACACGATCACCCCGTTCGTGTTCGTCAGCGCCGGGCCGGGCGTGACCGCTGTGTTCGACGACCGCTGCCTGTTCGTCGAGATCTGAACCGGCCGTCGCATCGGGAGGCGGTGTAGCATCGTTTTGCCCGCTCGCCGCCCCCCGATGCAACTTCGCCTCAGCGCCCTTCCCGAGTTGCAGCCCGAGGCCGGCCCGGCCGTGCGCCTGGCCGAGCGCGACGCCGCGCTGCTGGCCTGGCTGGCGATCGAAGGCCCGACGCCGCGCGCCCGCGTGGCGGCCGTGCTCTGGCCCGAGCGCGACGACAACAGCGCGCGCAACTCGCTGCGCCAGCGCCTGTTCCAGCTCCGCAAGCAGATCGGCGCCACGCTCATCGAGGGCGCGCAGACGCTCTCGCTGGCCCGGGGCGTCATGCACGACCTGGGCGATTCCGACGCCGTGCTCGGCGACGCCGCGGTGTCGATCGGCGCCGAGTTCGACAGCTGGCTCGAACGCCAACGCAGCACGCGACGCAGCCGCGTCCGGCTCGCGCTGACCGAGCTGTGCGAGATGGCCGAATCGGTCGCCGACTGGCCCGACGCGCTGGTCCGCGCGCAAGAGGTGCTGGCCCTCGAACCGCTGAGCGAAGACGCGCACCGGCGCGTGATGCGCCTGCACTACCTGGCCGGCGACCGCGCCGCGGCGCTGCTCGCCTTCGACCGCTGCGAACGCCTGCTCAAAAACGAGATCGGTGCCCGGCCCGCACCCGAAACGCTGGCGCTGCTGAACTGCGTCGAGATGGGATCGATGCAACTCGGCCTGCAGCCGCATGTGCTGCCCGCCTCGCTGCTGCGCCCGCCGCGCGAGGCCGGGCGCGACGCGGAACGCGAAGCCTTGCAGGCAGCGTGGAATGCGGGCCAGCCGTTCCTGCTGCTGGGCGAGAGCGGGATGGGCAAGTCGCGCTTGCTGGAAAGCCTGGCCAGGTCGTGGCCCGGCGCCTTGCTGCTTCGCGCCAGGCCGGGCGATTTGCAGGTGCCGCTGGCCGGCGTGGCGCGGCTCGTCGATTTGCTGTGCGCCCGCCAGCCGGCCTGGATGCAGGCGCCCGGCGTGCCCGAGTTGCGCCAGTTGCTGGCGGCCGGGCCGACGCCCCGTCCGCCACCGGCGCGACCCGACACGCCGGCCCAGCGGCCCGCGCCCCGGCCGCTGGCGCCCGCGCTGC
>JANOVJ010000578.1:0-6572 GCA_031417295.1 bacterium
CGCTTGCGCGGTGATGGCCAGCCCGCGCGTGGCCGCCATGCGGCGGATCAGCTCGCGCGAGGCGCGGCTGTGGTCTTCATCGACGACGGCGATCGGCAGCCCGGTGGCGACCCCGGCCGAGAACATCCACAGCAGCAGCGCAAGCGTCGCGGCGGGAAACCAGATCAGCAGCGACAGGTCCCAGGGGTGGCGGCCGAAGTAGCGAAGCTCGCGCGCCATCGCGGCGCGAAGGCCGCTCGCCGCCATCGTTGCCATCGTCGTCTTCAGCGCGTCTCGACCAGCACCGACATGCCGGGCCGCAGGCCTTCGACCGGCGCCTGCGGCCGGGCGCGGACCTCGAAGGTGCGCACGTCGTAGCCGCTCGACTGGCGGGTCGCGCGCCAGGTGGCGTAGTCGCCGCGCGGGCTGATGGTGTCGATCATGAAGCGCACCGGCTTGTTGCCGAGCGCGGGCACGGTGCCGTTCAGCAGCCCACCGATCTTGATCCCGGCGAAGTCGTCTTCGCGGATGTTGAACACGACCCAGATGTCGGCCAGGTCCACCAGCGTGAGGATCGGAAAACCGGCTGCGGCCAGCTCGCCCGGATGCAGCACGACCTTGTCGACCTCGGCCGCGAGCGGCGCCTTCAGCACCAGTTCGGCCGCCGCCGCATCGACCTCGGCCACGCCGCCCGCGGCCTGCAACACGGCCGCGCCGGCAGCGCGCTTTTCCTGCGGCCGCGCGCCGATGAGCGCCGTGTCGTACTGGGCCTTGGCCGCCAGCGCGGTTTCGACCGCCGCCTTGTAATTGGTCTGCGCCTCGTCGTTGCGCTGCAGCGAAACCAGGCCTTCCTTGTAGAGCGCGTTCAGGCGCTGGTAGGTCTTGTCGGCCAACTCCGCGCCCGCGGTGGCCTTGTTCCACATTGCCTTCGCGGCGCGGATGTCTTCGGGCCGCGCGCCCACGTCCACCAGGTCGCGCTTCGCATCGGCCGCAGCCTGCACCGCGCCGGCCTGGGCCAGCTTGGCGCGCACTTCCGGGCTGTCGAGCGTGACGAGCTGCGCGCCAGCCGCGACGGCCTGGCCCTCGCGCACGGACAGCGTGGCGATACGCGCGGAAATCTTCGGCGCGATGTTGATGGTGCGCGCCTCGACCTGGCCCTGCAACGGCACCGGCGCCGGGTGGTACGCCTGCCACAGACCCCAGCCGATGAAGGCCAGCACGGCGAGCAGGACGAGGATGCCGACGACGCCGGCCGTGGTGTTCTTGCGGTTTGTCGTCATGGTCAGAGCTGCACTTCCGCGCGCTTCATGAATTCAGGAAAGCGCCCGATCTGGCCCGAGGCTTCGAGCAGGGCGCCGAGCGAGAGCACGAACTCGTAGGCGATCTGCGCCCGCCCGGTCTCGGCGCGGATCAGGCTGTTGCGGGCTTCGTTGACGTCGATCGTCACCGACTGCCCTTCCTCGAACGCGCGCTCGCGCAGGCGCAGGTTCTCGCGGGCGAGGACCACCGATGAATCGAACAGCTTGAACTGCTCGCGCGCCTGGCCCAGGCGCAGCCACGCGGCCTCGACCGCGCCTTGAATGCTGTTGACGGCCTCGGCTTCCAGCGCCTCGACCTGCGCCCGCTGCGCCTGCGCCGCGCCGACCTTGCTTGCGCGGTCTTCGCGGCTGAAGAGCTTCACGTTGACGCCCACGCCGGCAATCCAGTTCGGCTCGATCGGCGTCAGGTAGGCGGTGATGAAGTTGTACTGGCCGAAGGCGAACACCTGCGGCAGGTATTCCGACTTGGCGACCGCGATGCCCTGGTCGGCCATCTCGCCCTTCGACTTGATCAGCGCCAGCGTCGGGTTCTTGAGCTCGGCCTCGCGCAGCCACGCGGTCAGCGGCTCGATTGGCGAGGTGATGACGAACAGCGGCGTCGTCGGCCGGGGCACGGTGGTCTGGCGCAACATCCGCGCCAGCCCGGCCTCGGCCGACTCGCGCTCGCGCTGCGCCTTGACCATGTCGCGTGCCACCTCGTCGCGCGAGACCTGCGCCGAGAGCCGCTCGACGGTGCTGATCTGCCCCTGCGCCTGGAAGCGTTGCGCGCGCACGAGCTGGCGATCGGCCTGCTCCAACTGCGTCTGGCGCAGGGCTTCGACCAGGGTCGCCAGGCGCAGCCCGAAGTAGCGCGCGACGAGCTGGAAGTCGAGCCGCTCTTCGGCCTCGACCAGCTCGGCCTTCGCGCCGCTCAACTCGGCCTCGCGCAGCTTTTGCGCCGCGCCGATCTTGCCGCCGGTGTAGATCGGCCAGGCCATCAGCACCGAGCTGCGCGGGCCGTCGAAGTTGTAGTCGTAGGCGTTGATGCCGATCGGCAGCGCACTCAGGTCGAAGCTCTTGCGGCCGTAGAGCTGGGTCGCGTTCAGCGTGAGTTCAGGAAAGCCCAGCGTCTCGACCGCCTTGACCTCGAACTCCTGCTTGTTGATGTTGGCTTCGGCCGCCTTGAGCTTGGCCGACTTGGCGAGCAGCGCGGTGCGCGCAGCCTCGAAGCTCAGGTCTTGTGCCCGCGCCGTGCCGGCTGCAACGCAGAGCGCGCCGGCCAGGGCCGCCAGCCCGATGGCGGTCGATGCCCGGCGCGCCAACACAAGGCGCCGCGGGCCCGATGGAGCGCTCAATCGACGGTGCCGGTTGGGCACCTGCGAGCACACCGTGACCCGTTCCGGGCGGTACTGCTGCTGCGGCGGGCGGGGCCTTGATGAGGGTTCACGCAGATCGTCGGCTGGGTTCAGGTCGGGCGAGGATACCTTGTCTTTCCGGCGCCAGAATCGTGCGTTGCAGAACCCGGCGGAGCCGGGTGGCGAGGCCTCTAGCGCAAGGGGCTCGGGTAACATGCCGCGCAGCAAGTCGAGCCGATTGCTCAGCCGCGTGCAGCCGACCGGAATCGAGGCTTGCGGACACCCCGTTGAACTTCTGGAGCAGTACAAATGATTCACGGCGAGCGGTTGATCGAGATGAAGGTGCTGGTCGTGAACGACGAGTTCGCGGCCGCGTCGGCGGTGGGTCGCGCCGTGCGGGCCCTGGCCCAGGCGCTGGGCGAACGCGACATCGTGGTGCTCGAGGCCGGAAGCGTCGATGACGCGAAAGCGGTGGTGGTGTCCGACCCGTCGATCCAGGCCATCTTGCTGAGCTGGAGCCTGGGCGAGCGCGATCCAGCGCACCGGGCGGCGCAAGACATCCTGGCCCTCATCCGCTCGCGCAACACCGATGTGCCGGTATTCCTGATGGCCGACCGGGACGGCGCCGCGTTGACCGCAGAAATCATGCGCCAGGTCGACGAGCTGATCTGGTTCCTCGAAGACACCACCTCGTTCATCGCCGGGCGCGTGCTGGCCGCGGTGCTGCGCTACCGCGAGGCGATCGCGCCGCCGTTCACCAAGGCCCTGATCGGCTTCGCGCAGAAGTACGAATACTCGTGGCACACGCCGGGGCACGCGGGTGGCACCGCATTCTTGAAGTCGCCGGTCGGGCGTGCGTTTCACGACTACTTCGGCGAGAACCTGTTGCGCTCAGACCTGTCGATCTCGGTCGGCGAACTCGGCTCGCTGCTCGACCACAGCGGGCCCATCGGCGAGAGCGAGAAGTTCTGCGCCAGGATCTTCGGCGCCGACCGGTCGTATACCGTGACCAACGGCTCGTCGATGTCGAACCGCGTCATCATGATGTCGTCGGTGACGCGCGGCGACTACGCGCTGTGCGACCGCAACGCGCACAAATCCACCGAGCAGGCGCTGACGATGACCGGCGTGGTGCCGACGTATCTGGTGCCGTCGCGCAACCACCTGGGCATCATCGGGCCGATCTATGCGCAGCGGCTCACCGAGGCGGCGATCAAGGCGTCGATCGAGGCCAATCCGCTGGCGCTGAACAAGACCCAGAAGGCGGTGCACGCGATCATCACCAACTCGACCTACGACGGCCTGATCTACCTCGTGCCGCGGGTGGTGGAGTTGCTCGACAAGAGCATCGACCGCATCCACTTCGACGAGGCCTGGTACGGCTACGCGCGCTTCAACCCGCTCTACCGCAACCGCTTCGGCATGTACGGCGAGGCGAAAGACTACCCGCGCGACAAGCCGACGATCTTCACCACCACCTCGACCCACAAGCTGCTTGCCGCGATCTCGCAGTCGTCGCTGATCAGCGTGCGCGACGGCCGTAACCCGGTGCCGCACGCGCGCTTCAACGAGTCGTACATGATGCACGGCTCGACCTCGCCGCTGTACGCGATCATCGCCTCGAACGAGGTCTCGGCGGCGATGATGAGCGGCGTCGGCGGGCGCACGCTCACGACCGAATCGATCAAGGAAGCGGTGGCCTTCCGCAAGGTCGTGCGCAGCATCAAGCGCGACGCCGAAAAGAAGGGCGACTGGTTCTTCAGCACCTGGAACGCCGACTTCGTGACCGACCCGGTGACGAAGAAATCAGTCGCGTTCGAGGACGCGCCGGAAGAGCTGCTGATCGGCGAGCCCGACTGCTGGGTGCTGCACCCGCAGGATGCGTGGCACGGCTTCAAGGACATCGAAGACGGCTACTGCATGCTCGACCCGATCAAGGTGTCGATCGTGTCGCCGGGGGTCGCGCTCGACGGCTCGTTCGAGGGCAGCGGCATTCCCGCCAAGCTCGTCACGGCGTTCTTGAGCCGGCGCGGCATCCAGGTCGAAAAGACGACTGACTTCACGATCCTGGTGCTGTTCTCGCTCGGCGTCACGCGCGGAAAGTTCGGCACGCTGGTGAACGCGCTGCTGCGCTTCAAGGAAGCCTACGACGCCAACACGCCGGTGGCCGAGGTGCTGTTCGAGCACGCCGCCGAGGCGCCCGCGGCCTACACCGGCGTGGGCCTGAAAGACCTGGCCGATGCGATGTTCGCGCAGATGAAGGCCACCGACATCCTGCGCCTGCAGGCCGCCGCGTTTTCGTCGCTGCCGGTGCCGGTGATGACGCCGGCCGACGCCTACGCGAAGCTGGTGCACAACGAGATCGAGGAAGTCGCGATCGACCAGCTTGCCGGCCGCGTGCTCGCGACCGCGGTGGTGCCGTACCCGCCGGGCATCCCGATGCTGATGCCGGGCGAAAACGCGGGCGACGCGGCCGGCCCCTTCATCGGCTACCTGCGCGGCCTGCAGGCCTGGGGCCAACGTTTTCCCGGCTTCGGCCACGACACGCATGGGGTCGAGGACAAGGGCGGCGTGTACGTCGTGCAGTGCCTGAAGTAGGAGTTTCGGGAAGGTTCCCTCTCCCCAAAGGGGCGAGGGAGCAAGCGTTCAAGTTCAACCACGGAGGCCTGCATGGCTGATTCCAGCAAGAAGATGACCCTCATGGGGCTGACGACGCTCGTCGCCGTGAACATGATGGGCTCGGGCATCATCATGCTGCCCGCCAGCATGGCGCAGATCGGCGCGGTGTCGCTGCTGTCGTGGGGGGTCACGGCCGTCGGCTCGATGGCGATTGCCTACTGCTTTGCGCAGTGCGGCCTGTTCTGCAGCCGCTCCGGCGGCATGTCGGCCTACACCGAAGAGGCGCACGGCAAGTCGGGCTTCTTCATGGCCTCGTTCCTGTACTACCTGTCGCTGGCGATCGGCAACGTCGCGATCGCGATCTCGGCGGTGGGCTACATGACGCCGTTCTTCCCCTGGCTGGGGACAGGATCGACGCCGCTGTTCGTCGGCGTGGTCGGGCTGCTGTGGCTGACCACGGTGGCCAACTTCGGCGGCCCCAAGGTCACCGGCAAGATCGGCGCCATCACGGTCTGGGGCGTGATCATCCCGGTCGCCGGCCTGTCGGTGATCGGCTGGTTCTGGTTCCAGGGCTCGGTCTTCAGCGCGGCCTGGAACCCCAACAACGCGCCGTTGGCTGACGCCATCACCGCCAGCATTCCGCTCACGCTGTGGGCCTTTCTCGGCATGGAGTCGGCGGCGGCCAACTCCGACGCGGTCGAGGACCCGAAGAAGAACGTGCCGCTGGCCTGCCTGTTCGGCACCGGCGGCGCGGCGGTGGTCTACATCCTCTCGACCACGGTGATCCAGGGCATCGTGCCCAATGCCGAGCTGGCCGCATCGACCGCGCCGTTCGCGCTGGTCTACGCCAAGATGTTCACGCCCTGGGTCGGCAACGTGATTCTGGTGCTCGCCGTGGCGGCCTGCCTGGGCTCGCTGCTCGGCTGGCAGTTCACGCTGGCGCAGGTGTCCAAGGCCGCGGCCGAACAGCGCATGTTCCCGAAGTTCTTCGCCAAGGTCACGGCGGCCGATGCGCCCATCGTCGGCATGCTGGTGGCCGGCGGCCTGCAAACGGCGATGGCGGTGTCGACCATGTCGCCCGACGCGACCGCGCAGTTCGGCAAGCTGGTCAGCCTGGCGGCGGTGACGAACCTGATTCCGTATGTCACCTCGCTGTCGGCGCTGATGATCATCATGCGCAAGTCGAAGGTCGAAGACTCGCTCTTCAACCGCAATGTCGCGGTGCTGATGGTGGCGATGCTGTACAGCTTCTACGCGCTGTATGCCTCGGGCAAGGACGCGGTCTTCGGCGCGATGATCGTGATGGCCGTGGGCTACCTGA
>JANOVJ010000579.1:0-2862 GCA_031417295.1 bacterium
ACCAACCCGGCGATCACCGAACGCTTCGAGCTCTTCATCACCGGCCGCGAATACGCGAACGGCTTTTCCGAGCTGAACGACGCCGAAGACCAGGCCGCGCGTTTCCTGGCCCAGGCCGCGAACAAGGAGGCCGGCGACGAGGAGGCGATGTACTACGACGCCGACTTCATCCGCGCGCTGGAGGTCGGCATGCCGCCTACGGGCGGCTGCGGCATCGGCCTCGACCGGCTGGTGATGCTGCTGACCGACAGCGCCAGCATCCGCGACGTGATCCTGTTCCCGTCGCTGCGCAAGGAAGCCTGAGCGTGGGCGAGCGGCTGGCGGCGCTCAATGCGATCGAGGCGGCGGTCTGGCAGCAACTCAGCGCCGCCGCAACGACCGACCGAAAACACCCTTGGCGCACACCGGTGCTGGCAACGATCGAAGGCGATGCGGCCGACGCGCGCAGCGTGATCCTGCGCGAGGTGAACGTGACGGAACGGCGCCTGCGCGTCTTCTCCGACGCACGCGCCGCCAAGGTGGCGCAGCTGCAAAGCCACCCGACGGGCACGCTGGTGATGTGGTCGCCCCCGCTCGGCTGGCAGTTGCGCTGCCGCGTGCACCTGACGCTCGAACCGTCTGGGCTGGCCACCACGTCGCGTTGGGCCCGCGTCAAGCTCTCGCCCGCGGCGCAAGACTATCTGTCGCCGCTGGCGCCGGGCGCGACGATCGCCTCCCCCGAGCGGCCGTTGCCCGATGCGGCGGCGCGCGAACACTTTGCCATGATCACCGCGCAGGTGCTGGCGATCGACTGGCTGGAACTCCACCCCGAAGGCCATCGCCGAGCCCGCTTCGCTGCCACCGGCGCGACCTGGCTGCAACCGTAGCCACGCACTGCATCCGAGGAACCCATGACTGCACTCACCCGGCGCCGCCTGCTAGCCCTGCCGGCGGCCTTGTTCATAGGCGCGCAGGCCTGGGCCGCCGACGCCGCGCCCGCGCCCGCGCCGCGCAACGAGCGCCTGCATGCGCTGTTCGACGCCCGCTGGGAAGCCCTGATGAAAACCTATCCGGGCTGGGCCACGTTCGTGGGCGACCACCGCTACGGCGACCGGCTCGAAGACGCGTCGCCCGAGGCCATCGCCGCCAACGAGGCCGCGACGCGCCGAACGCTGGCCGAGGCGAAGGCCATCGACCGCGGCCCGCTCTCAACGCTGGACCGATCCTCGCTCGATGTCTTCATCTTCGAGTTGGAGGACGACGTTCGCTTCCAGCCCTACGTGGGCTACCGCAGCATGAGCCTGGGCGCGCTCGACGGCTTTCAGAGCGGGTTTGCGAGCCTGCTGCAGCAGAGCCCGGTGGACACAGCCGCGCAGGCGCGGCAGATCCTCGCCCGCATGGCCGCCTTCCCGCGCCGCGTCGCGCAGGAACTGGTGCTGCTGCGCGAAGGCATGGCGCTCGGCTGGGTGCCGCCGAAGACGGTGCTGGAGCGGGTCCTGCCGCAGCTCGACGAGCAGCTCGACATCGCCCTCGACAAGAGCCCGTTCTTCGAGCCGTTCACGCGCCTGGCGAGCGACATTCCCGCCGCCGAACAGCAAGCGCTGCGCCAACAGGCGCGGCTGGCCATCGAGGCCCAGGTGCTGCCGGCATTGCGCCGCCTGCGCCGCTTCGTTGCCGATGAGTACCTGCCCAAGGCGGCGGCCAACGGGGCGCTCTCCAGCTACCCTGGCGGGGCCGAGGTCTATGCGGCGGTGGTGCAATCGCAGACGACCACGCAGCTCAGTGCCCGGCAGGCCCATGAGATCGGCCTGCGCGAGATGGCCCGCCTGCGCGGCGAGATCGATGCGGTGATGCGCGAGGCGAAGTTCGACGGCAGCTTCGCCCAGTTCATCACCTTCCTCAACACCGACCCGAAGTTCTTCCACACCAGCCCCGAGGCGCTGCTGGCCGGCTACCGCGACATCGCCAAGCGCATCGACCCCGAACTGCCGCGCCTGTTCGCCGAGCTGCCGCGCGCGCCTTATGGCGTGCGCGCGATGCCCGAGCACTTCAGCAAGGACCGGGCCGAGTACTACGACGGCCCGGCGCTCGACGGCACGCGCCCGGGCTGGTTCAACGCCAACGCCAAGGCCTGGCGCGAGCGGCCGATCTGGAGCATGGAGACCCTGGTCGCGCACGAGGCCGTGCCCGGCCACCACCTGCAGATCGCGCGGGCCGTGGAGCTGGGCGAACTGCCCAAGTTCCGCCGTGCCGCGTTCTTCACCGCGTATGCCGAGGGCTGGGCGCTCTATGCCGAAACGCTGGGCTTCGAGGTCGGGCTCTACAAGGACCCGTACAGCCGTTTCGGCCACCTGCAATGGCAGGCGTTCCGCGCCGGCCGGCTGGTGGTGGACACCGGCCTCCACGCCTTCGGCTGGACGCGCCAGCGGGCGATCGACTACATGATCGAGAACACCGGCGAAGACGCCAACTTCGTCGCCTCCGAAATCGACCGCTACTACTCCGGGCCCGGCCAGGCGCTGGGCTACATGATCGGCCAGTTGAAGATCATCGAGCTGCGCGACCGGGCAAGGGCGAAGCTGGGCGAGCGCTTCGACATCCGCCGCTTCCACATGGTCGTTCTCGACCAGGGCGCGGTGCCGCTGCCGGCGCTGGAGCGGGCCGTCGATGCGTGGATTGTCGTGCGGGCGGCCGAGAAGAACTGATCGACGTGAGGTGTGGCTCGGCCTCAACGGTGCTTGAATTCCGCCTTGCGCTTGCCCACGAACGCGGCCATGCCTTCTTTCTGGTCTTCGGTCGCGAACAGCGAATGGAAGACCCGGCGCTCGAACATCACGCCATCGGCCAGCGTGCCTTCATACGCGCGGTTGACGCACTCCTTGG
>JANOVJ010000580.1:0-3729 GCA_031417295.1 bacterium
CCCACAGATCCAGGTCGGGGTTGAGCTGGCGGCCCAGGCCTTCGATGTTCAGCAGCGTCTTTTGCAGCAGCACCAGTTGCGGCTGGATCTCCACCTGGAAGCGGCGCGAGGTCTGGAACAGGCGCATCAGCACCATGCCAAGCGAAATTTCCTTCAGCGGCCGGTCAAAGTTGGGCTCGCAGACGGTGCGCACCGCGCCTTCGAGTTCGTCCACCCGCGTGCCCGCCGGCACCCAGCCCGACTCGACGTGCAGTTCGGCCACCCGCTTGTAGTCGCGGCGGAAGAAGGCGATGAAGTTCTGCGCCAGGTATTCCTTGTCGTTCTCGGTCAGCGTGCCGACGATGCCGAAATCGAGTGCGATGTAGCGCCCGAACGTGGCCGGCGCAAGGCTGACCTGGATGTTGCCAGGGTGCATGTCGGCGTGGAAAAAGCCGTCGCGAAAGACTTGCGTGAAGAAGATCGTCACGCCGTCGCGGGCGAGCTTCGGGATGTCGATCCCGGCGTCGCGCAGCCGCTGCGTCTGGCTGATCTGCACGCCGTGCATCCGCTCCATCACGATCACGCTGCTGGTGCACAGCTCCCACACCATCTCGGGCACCATGATCAGGTCGAGCCCCTGCATGTTGCGCCGCAGTTGGGCCGCGTTGGCGGCCTCGCGCACCAGGTCGAGCTCGTCGTGGAGGTAGTTGTCGAACTCGGCCACCACCTCGCGCGGCTTCAGGCGCTTGCCGTCGGCGCTCAGCCGTTCGATCCAGCGCGCCAGCGTGCGCAGCAGCGACAGGTCGTCGTCGATCACGTCGAGCATGCCCGGGCGCAACACCTTCACCGCGACCTCGCGCCCGCTCGCAAGCACCGCGAAGTGCACCTGGGCAATCGAGGCGCTGGCAATGGGCTCGGCGTCGAACTGCGAGAACAACGCTTCGATCGGCTTGCCGAAGGCCAGTTCGACCAGCGCCCGCGCCTCGGCGGCCGGGAACGGCGGCACGCGGTCTTGCAGCCGCGCCAGTTCGTCGGCCACGTCGGTGGGCAGCAGGTCGCGCCGGGTCGAGAGCACCTGGCCGAACTTGACGAAGATCGGGCCGAGGCGTTCCAGCGCGAGCCGCAGCCGCTGCCCGCGCGGTGCGTCGAGGCGCCGGCCGAGCGTCATCACCCGCACCAGCAGGCGCACCCAGCGCTGGCGAAAGCCGGACAGCGCCAGCTCGTCCATGCCGTAGCGCAGCAGCGTGAAGACGATGAAGACGAGTCGCGCGAAATGCCTCATCGCGGGGCCGGCCCCGGCTCGCCCACGCCGTTGCGGGCGGCCCAGCCCGCGGCCAGCGTGCGCACGGCATCGCGCAGGCCGTCGGCGAGCCGCTTGGCCGTGCCGGCAATCTGGTGCGCCGGCGCCTGGCCGACCAGGCGGGCGAGGTCGTCCTGCACGTCCCATCGCAGGTTGTCCATCAGCCAGCTCAGGTCGGCGGCGAACTGCGCGTCGCCCTGGACATCGACGCGCGGCATGTCACCCGAAGCCCATTGCGCCACCGCCCGCGCCGGGTTCGAGGCGTCGAGGCGCAGGCGGAGATCGGGGTCGGGCAGCGGCTCCGCGCCGGCCCATTCGAGCAACCCGGCCGGGGTGACGCGAAAGCACAGCGCGGGTAGCGCCGGCAGCAGGGCGGGCCAGGCGTCGAGCTGCAATTGCAGGCTGCGTCCGGCGTGGGCTCGAAGCCGGTCGGTGGCCACCGGCTCGGCGGCCAGCACGTGGTTGAGCAACAGCGCAACGCGCTCGACGAGGGCCGCCTGAATCGACGAAGTCAATGCGTGAAACATGCACGGATTGTAGGCACCGGCAACGATTGAGCCCCCTCGGTCAAGGGCATGGACCGTGCTCTTTATGAGCGAGAATCCGCCCGGTGCCTGCACCGTCGGGGTCATCCTCCGGTCGGTAAACGCCTCGGCGACAACAACGCCCCGGCCCGGCTCGACAGCCTCTTCCACCGCTTGCGCGGCCCACGATCGTCACTCTTTGCGTGCCCAGGCCGCCCCCGCATTCCGTTCATGTTTGAAGATCGCACCTACAAGAGAACGTTCTACAGCGCGCCCCAGTCGGTGACTTCGCTGGTGGCGGCCTTCCTTGAGCCGACCATCATCGTGCTCGTGTTCGTGCTCACCAGTGCGGTCTTCGACGAACCGGTGCAGCGCCCGTCGCTCACCCTGTGCCTGCTGGTCTTCGCGCTCACCTTCCCGGGCCGCAACCGGTTCCGCGACAACCTGCTCGGCGCCGCGGTCGACATCGTCACCTCGTGGGTCACGCTGCTCGCCATCCTGGCGCTCTGCGGCTATGCCACGCGAAGCCTGAAGTACTTCGAGGACAACGTGCTCCTCGCCTGGGCGATCGCGACCCCGGTGCTGCAACTGGCCGCGGTGTGGGTGGGCGCCAAGGTGGTGCGCTGGAGCGCGTCGCAGCCGGCGGCGCGGCGCGCAGCGGTGGTGGTCGGCGGCGGTGCGCTCGGGGTCAAGGTGGCGCGGGCGCTGGGCGAGAGCGACGACAGCGGGGTCGACTTCATCGGCTACTTCGACGACCGCACCGACGACCGCCTGCACGATGACGCCGTCTCGCGGCGGCTCGGTGGGCTGCGCGACGTGGCCGGCTACGTCACCGCCAATGGCGTGCGTGAGGTCTACATCACGCTGCCGCTGGGCTCGCAGCCGCGAATCGTCGAACTGCTGGAACAGGTGCAGGGCACCACGGCCTCGCTCTTCTTCGTGCCCGACGTGTTCGGCATCAGCATCATCCAGGGCCGGCTGCAAGACATGAACGGCGTGCCGGTGGTGGGCATCTGCGAGACGCCGTTCACGGGCACCAACGAGCTCGTCAAGCGGATCAGCGACGTGGTGCTGGCAACGCTGATCCTGATACTCATCTCGCCGTTGATGCTGGCGCTGGCGATCGGCGTCAAGATGACTTCGCCCGGCCCCGCCATCTTCAGACAGCGCCGCAACGGCCTCGACGGCGAGGAGATCGTGGTCTACAAGTTCCGCTCCATGACGACCCAGGACAACGGCGCCGTGGTCCAGCAGGCGACCAAGGACGACCCGCGCATCACGCCGCTCGGCGCGTTCATCCGCCGCACCTCGCTCGACGAGCTGCCGCAGTTCTTCAACGTGCTCCAGGGCAGCATGAGCATCGTCGGCCCGCGCCCGCATGCGGTGGCGCACAACGAGGAATACCGCCGCATCATCAAGGCCTACATGGTGCGGCACAAGGTCAAGCCCGGCATCACCGGCTGGGCGCAGGTGAACGGCCACCGCGGCGAAACCGACACGCTCGACAAGATGAAGGCCCGGGTCGAATACGACCTGGAGTACCTGCGCAACTGGTCGCTCGGCCTCGACCTGCAGATCATTGTGCGTACCATCCGGCTGGTTTTCTTCGATCGCAATGCCTACTGAATTCAGCCAGAGGCGTTCCTTCGGTCCTGCCCTCTCGAAGCGGAGATGCTGCATGCAGCTGACTACAAGCTCGGCCCGGCCCCTGGCGGCACTTTTGATGCTCGGCATTGCCGGCGTGGCTGGCGCGGAAGCCAACCCCTACTTCCTGGGCGTGAGCCAATCGTTCAGCTACGACAGCAACGTGTTCAACCTCAACGACCGGGTCATCCCGCAGCCCATCCCGCCTTCGACCCAGCAGTCGCCGATCCAGAGCGTCGGCGACACCATCTCGATCACGAGCCTGAAAGCGGGTATCGATCA
>JANOVJ010000581.1:0-1869 GCA_031417295.1 bacterium
CTGGTACTTCCACGGCCACGGCGGCGCGCTCGCCGGCACCGCGGTCAAGAGCGTCGACGCTAGCGGCTTGATCGCGCAAATGATCCCGGCCAGCCAGGTGATCGGCTGCGTCGTCTACCCGGCCTCGGAGCTGACAGCGCCGGGCGTGGTGCGGCACATCGAAGGCGACCGCTTCCCGGTCGGCGAACTCGACGGCAGCACCAGCGAGCGCGTGACGCGCGTGGCGCAGTGCTTCACCCACGCCGGCTTCAAGGCGCCGGTGCTCGACAACATCCGATCCGAAATCTGGTTGAAGCTGTGGGGCAACCTGACCTTCAACCCGATCAGCAGCCTCTCGCATTCGACGCTGGTCGACATCTGCCAGTTCCCGCTTACGCGCGAGCTGGCGGCGAGCATGATGCGCGAAGCGCAAGCGGTGGCGAACAAGCTCGGCATCGAGTTCCGCGTCTCGCTGGAAAAGCGCATTGCCGGGGCCGAGAAGGTCGGCAAGCACAAGACCTCGATGCTGCAAGACATCGAAGCCGGCCGCGCGCCGGAGATCGACGCGCTGGTCGGCTCAGTGGTCGAGCTCGGGCGGCTCACCGACACGCCGACGCCGCACATCGACACGGTCTACGCGCTGGTCAAGCTGCTCGCGAAGACGATGGACGAGGAAGGCGGCAAGCTGCGGTTGCAGGCGGCCGCCTGACCAGACAGCAGCGGCTCAAGCGTCGAGCCGCTCCAGCACCTGCCCGCCGCCGTAGCTGCCCTGCTGCGGCGCCTCGCCGCCGCGCTGCAAGCGCACAGCGCAGTACTTGAACTCGGGAATCTTCGCGAACGGGTCGAGCGCGGCGTGGGTGAGCTTGTTGATCGCCGCCTCGTAGTAGCAGAAGGGCACGAACACCGCGCCGCGCGGCGTGCCGTCGTCGGCCCGGGCGTACAGCGACACGGCGCCGCGCCGCGATTCGAGCGTGACCACATCGCCGGGCAGCGCGCCGATGGCCGCAAGGTCGAGCGGGTGGATCAGTGCCGTCGGGTCGGGCTCGATCGCGTCGAGCACGGTCGCGCGGCGCGTCATGCTGCCGGTGTGCCAGTGTTCGAGCTGGCGGCCTGTTATCAGCACCATCGGGTACTCGGCGTCGGGCCGTTCAGCGGCGGGGATGATGTCGGCCGGCACGAAGCGCGCCTTGCCGCCTTCGCGCGGGAAGTCATCGACGAACACCACCGGCTCGCCCGGGTCGCCTTCGTTGACGCAGGGGTACGTGACCGCGTGTTCGCGCTCCAGACGATCCCAGGTGATGCCGCCGATGCTGGGCATGGTGTGGCGCATCTCGTCGAACACTTCGGAGACGTGGCCGTAGTGCCAATCCAGGCCAAGGCGCTGCGCGAGTTGCTGGATGATCCACAAGTCCTGCCGCGCATCGCCCGGCGGGTTGACCGCCTGGCGGCCCATCTGCACCAGGCGGTCGGTGTTGGTGAAGGTGCCGGTCTTCTCGGGGAAGGCGCTCGCGGGCAGGATCACGTCGGCCAGGTACGCGGTCTCGGTCAGGAAGATGTCCTGCACCACCAGATGGTCGAGCGCGGCCAGCGCTTCGCGCGCGTGGTGGGCGTCGGGGTCGGACATGGCGGGGTTCTCGCCCTGCACGTACATCCCGCGGATTTCGCCGCGCTTGATGGCGTGCATGACTTCGACGACCGTCAACCCGGGCTGGTCGTCGAGCGTGCCGGGCGCCAGTTTCCACGCGGTCTCGAAGCGGGCTCGTACCGCGGGGTTCATGACATGCTGGTAGTCGGGGTACATCATCGGGATCAGCCCCGCGTCCGACGCGCCCTGCACGTTGTTCTGCCCGCGCAGCGGGTGCAGGCCGGTGCCTTCTCGGCCGATCTGGC
>JANOVJ010000582.1:0-3563 GCA_031417295.1 bacterium
CTCAGCAGCACCGTGCGCTGGCCGTTGTAGAGCGCCAGGCTTTCCACTTCCTGCGGGCCATCGACAACATCGGCGACCTGCCACAGCTTCACCGGCAGTCCGTTCTTGCGCGCCACCACGATGTCGCGAAAGTCCTCTGGCCGCTTGAGCCGGGCGTTGATCTGCACCACCCGCTCCTGCTCCAGCGAGCGGATCGAGCCGAGCGGTAGTTCCTGGTTCTCGCTGCGCACGGCGGCGACCACCTGATCGACGCCGATGCCCAGCGCCTCCAGTGCCGCCGGCTTCAAGTAGAGATTGATCTCGCGCTCGATCCCGCCGACCACGCTGACGGCGCCGACGCCGCGCACGTTTTCCAGCCGCTTTTGCAGCACCTGCGTCGCCCAGGTGGTGAGTTCCTGAGCGCTGATCTTGCCGTCGGGCGAGCGGATCGCGACGTTGAAGATCGGCTGGCTCGCAGGGTCGAAGCGCGACACGCGCGGCTCCTTCACCTCGTCGCGCAGCAGCGGCCGGATCGAGGCCACCTTTTCGCGCACGTCCTCGGCCGCCTTGCGGCCGTCGACGTCGAGGTTGAATTCGACGACCACGACCGACGTGCCCTCGTACGAGCGCGAGAACATCGAGCTGATGCCAGCCACGGTGTTGACCGCTTCCTCGACCTTCTTCGTGACCTCGCTCTCGACGATCTGGGGCGAGGCGCCTGGGTAGTCCATCTGGACCACGACGGTCGGAAAATCGACATTCGGGAACTGGTCGACCGACAGCCGCTGGTAGCTGAACAGGCCGAGCACCACGAAGGCCAGCATGACCATCGTGGCCATCACCGGGTTCTGGATCGAGACGCGGGTGAACCACATGGCGCGTCAGCGGGCCGACAGGGCGGAAGCTGCCGATGACGGCGCCGACGCGGCTGCCGCCAGTTGCACCGGCGTGCCGTCGCGGATCGCACCGGTGCTGCCGCGCAGCACCGTGTCGCCAGCGGCCAGGCCCGCACTGATTTCAATCGCGGCTTCGGGCTGGCGGCCGAACAGGGCCTCGCCCCGCGCACCCAGCGTCACCGGCCGTTGCACCGCCTTGCCGCCCGCGACCGCCAGCACATAAGGCCGCGCCTGATCGACCCGCACCGCCGACGCCGGCACCACGAGTGCCGTCGTGCGCTGCAGTTCGATCGTCCCGCGCGCGAACAGGCCCTGGCGCAACCCTGGCTGCGCGTCCAGCGCCAGGTAAGTCATTACCGATCGCGTGCCGGCCTGCGTGCTCGGGTTGATGCGTACCACGCGCGCCGCCACCGGCTGCGCCAGGCCATCGACCTGCAATCGCGCCAGGCTGCCCACCTTCAGCGAGCCCACGTCGTCGGGGCTGACCGCAGCTTCGAGTTCGATCCGCGACAGATCGACGATTTCGAGCAGCTTGGCATCGAGCGGCACCCGCTCGCCCGGCTGCACCAGCCGCTGCGAGACGATACCCGAGAGCGGGGCGCGGATTTCCGAATCCAGCACCGCCTTGCGCGCCAGCTCAGCCGCGGCCTGCGCGGCCAGCAACGAAGCCCGCGCGCCGGAGGCGCTCATCACCGAGGTATCGAGCGCGTTGGTCGAGATGAAGCCCTGTTCGACCAGCGCCTGGTTGTTCTTCAGCGCCCGCTCGGCAATGTCGAGCTGCGACTTCGCCGACGCAGCCTGCTGCTCGGCTTGGCGCAACTTCCAGGTGAACTCGGTCGCATCCAGCCGGCCGAGCAATTGGCCGGCCTTCACCGGGTCGCCTTCGCGCACCGACATCTCCTTCACCTCGGCGGCGACGCGGGCCTTGACGACCGCGCTCTCGACCGCTTTCAGGCCGCCCGAAATTTCCAGCGTTCGCACCAGTTCGAGCGGGCGCACGACGAGCACATCGGCGGGGGCCAGATCGAGCCCGAGGGCGCTTCGCGTGGGGACCGCAGCCTGCGCCTGCTCGGCCTTGCGGGTCACGATGGCGCGGGCGACGAACCCGCCCAGCACCGCCAGCACCAACAAGGCCACGATCCACTTCAACCGTCGCTTCATCATCGTCAGTGCTTCTTTCTGGCCGAGGCGGGCGCACTCGGCGGGTCGACTGCGAGGCCTCTGATCATCAGATCGACATGCTGGTGCACGAACTCGCGCGGGTCGAGCGGAAAGTCGACCGGCGCACAGGCGCCCAGCGAATGCTTGTGCAGGCACAGCATCACCATCGGCAGCACCAGCGAATGCACTGCCGCGTCGATGCCGACGGGGCGGAACTCTCCGGCCGCGATGCCGCGCCGGAGCACGCCGCCAATCAGCTCCTGGCCCGGCTGCACGACCTCGCGGAAATAGTACTCGGCGATTTCGGGAAAGCTGCGCACCTCGGTGATGATGAGCTTGAACACGCCCGAGGCCGGGCTGTCGTACACGCGCAGCCACCAGTGCTCGAAGATCTTGCGCAGCATGTCGGCGTGGCTGCCTACATGCTGCGCCACCTCGGCCGCGCCGGCCTCGATCTCGTTCGAGAGGCGCTCGCGGATCACCGCCTTGAGCAGTTCTTCCTTGCTCGGGTAGTAGAGGTACAGGGTGCCCTTGGACACGCCGGCCAGAGCGGCCACTTCTTCCATCCGCGCCGCAGCAAAGCCGCGCTCGACAAACAACTGCAGGGCGGCGTCGAGCAGTTCCTGAGGCCGCGCTTCCTTGCGGCGTTGGCGGGTGGGCGGAACGGGCAGGGTGGCGGGCACAGAGATGGGCGGGACGGGCATGGACTTGATACTGACTGACTGGTCAGTAATATACCGTCCGCCGCCAGCAGGGTCAATCCTCAGTAGCCAAGACTTGCCTCAGCGCCGCTTCGACCCCTGCGGTTTTGGCAACGCTGCAAACGGATTGACGATGCGCACCCCGCCGATCACGGCGCCGGCTTGAAGATCCTCGGTCAGCAACTGGACGCAACCGCTCTGGCGAGCCGCCTGCAAGATCAGGGCGTCCCAGAACGAAACCTGGTGCAAGGCATGCAGGTCGAGCGCATCGAGCACCGCTGCGGGCGATGCATTCACTGTCTCGAATCGCCCGTACAAGCGCACCCGAGCGCGCATGATATCGAGCGGCAGGGCCAGCTTTCGGATCGCGGCGTTGACGAATTCGTGCAGCACCTGGGTCGAGATCACGCCGCTGCCTTCGCGCAGGTGTTGTGCAATCAGCGCGGTGGCGCGGGCCTGCTTGTCGGCGGCGTCAGCCGAATCCGCATACACCAGGACGTTGGTGTCGATGAAGCTACGCACGCCGCTGCAATTCTTCTCGATTGAACTTCCAGCCGGCGATGCGGCCTGGTGTGCGCGCCGTCGATTCGAGGAAGGCGGCGATCTCGGATTCGAGCTGGGCCCTCCCGGCCAATTGCTCCAGATAGTCGCGCACGGCCTGGTTCAGGCTCTTGCCCATCGCCTGCGCGGCTTGGCGCGCTTGCTCTGCCACGCGCTCGTCGATTGAAAGGGTGATGTTCATGTCGAGGCCACGGAAGTTGTGCGCACAGTATATGTGCGATCCGTTTGGCAGTTGCCTCTCGCGCGGCGCCGGGGACGCTTTGGC
>JANOVJ010000583.1:0-5846 GCA_031417295.1 bacterium
CACGCCGGCAGCGGCCGGGCGCTCGCGCGGCATCGCGCTGATGGAGGGCTACGACACCTACATGGCGCAGGTGGCCGAGGTCTCGATCGACGGTGGGCAGGTCCGGGTTCACAAGGTCACGGTGGCGGCCGACCTCGGGCGCATGGTCAACCCCGACACTGTCGAGGCGCAAATCCAGTCGAGCATCGTGTTCGGCCTGACGGCCGCGCTGTGGGGCGAGATCACGCTCGACAAGGGCCGGGTGCAGCAGACCAACTTCAACACCTACCGCATGATGCGGATGAGCGAGGCGCCGCAGATCGAGATCGTGCTCGTCAATAGCACCGAGAAGCCGGGCGGCATCGGCGAGCCGGCGACGGCGCTGATCGGCCCGGCGGTGGCGAATGCGGTGTTCGCTGCCACCGGCAAGCGGCTGCGCAAGATGCCGTTCACGGCCGAGAATATCGCCAGCGCCTGAGCGCGTGCGATAGGCCGCAGGGAGGGCGGGTCCGGCGTGCCGGAGCCCGCCCTCGGTTCGAGTGGACGCCGGTCTTGCGGGTATTCTTGGGCCTCCGAATGCTCTCCTGAACCGTGATCGAACCGACCGCTGCCGCCTTGCCCGCCCTGCCCAGCCACTGCGAGGTGCTCGTGATCGGCGCTGGCCCGGCCGGTAGCGCCTGCGCTCGCACGCTGGCGCAAGCCGGGGTCGACGTGGTGCTGGCCGACCAATACGCCTTCCCGCGCGACAAGGTCTGCGGTGACGGGCTGATCCCCGATGCCTACGCCGCGCTGAGGCACCTCGGCGTGCTCGACGAGGTGATGGCGCAGGCGCAAGCGGCTAGCCACGTCGGCTGTGTCGGCCCGAGCGGCGGGCGCATCGACGTGCCGGGCACGATGGCGGTGCTGCCGCGCAAGCAGCTCGACGACATTCTGTGCAAGGCGGCAGTGGCCGCGGGCGCGCGCCTGTTGCCACCGGCGCGGTTCGAGGCGCCGCTGGAAGAGGCGGGGCAGGTCGTCGGTGCGCGCTTGAAGGTGGGCGACGCGAGCCATGAAATCCGCGCCCGATGGGTGGTGCTGGCCACCGGCGCGGTGCCGCAGGCGCTGATCGCTTCCGGCATGTGCGAGCGCCGCACGCCGAGCGGCATTGCGCTGCGCGGTTATGTGAAGAACGATGCGATGGTCGGCCGCATCACGGCGCTCGACGTCGTCTGGCACCGCAAGCTGCGCCCCGGCTATGGCTGGATCTTTCCGTGCCGTGACGGCGTGTTCAACATCGGCGTCGGCATTGCGCACAGCCACAACACGCTGAAGAACGGCCGGCTCGGCATGAAGGACGTGAACCTGCGCGAAGTCTTTGCGGCCTTCGTCAAGGTCTACCCGCCGGCCCGCGAGCTGATGGCCGGCGGTGTGATGCAAGGCGACCTGAAAGGCGCGCCGCTGCGCTGCACGCTCGAAGGCGCGCGCTTCACGAGGCCCGGCCTGCTCGTCACCGGCGAGGCTGCGGGTGCAACGTACTCGTTCACCGGCGAAGGCATCGGCAAGGCGATGGAAACCGGCATCCAGGCAGCGCAGACGCTGCTTGCGGAGCGCTCGGCACAACGCGACGACGCCACGGTGCGGGCCGACTACGAAGCCCGCCTGCTGGCGCTGAAACCGCGCTTCGATTTGTACGAGAAGGCGAACCGCGTGAACGTGTACCCCTGGCTTGCCGACCTGGTGATCTGGCGCGCCAAGAAAAGCCCGCGCCTGCTGGCCCGAATGAGCGGCGTGTTGAACGAGACCAGCAACCCCGGCAACCTGCTCAGCTTCAAGGGCTTGCACCGCCTCTTTACGGAGTGACCGATGTGCCAACTGCTGGGCATGAACTGCAACACGCCGACCGACATCATGTTCAGCTTCACCGGCTTCGCGACGCGCGCCGAGGAGCACAAGGACGGTTTCGGCGTCGCCTTCTTCGAGGGCCGCGGCGTGCGCTGCTTTGTGGACCACCACAGCGCGCGCGAATCGCCGCTGGCCGAGATGGTGCGCTCCTACCCGATCAAGAGCGACAACGTGATCGCGCACATCCGCAAGGCGACGCAGGGCCGGGTCGCACTCGAGAACTGCCACCCGTTCGTGCGCGAGCTGTGGGGTCGCTACTGGGTGTTCGCCCACAACGGCGACCTGAAAGGCTTTGCGCCGCGGCTGCATGCCGCGTTTCGGCCAGTGGGCGACACCGACAGCGAGCGCGCGTTCTGCTGGCTGATGCAGGAGATGAACAAGGCCCATGCCGACGTGCCCAGCGTGGAAGAGCTGAGCGCCACGCTGGCCGAGCTGGTGCCGCAGGTGGCCGCGCACGGCACCTTCAACTTCATGCTCAGCAACGGCGTCGCGCTGTGGGCGCACTGCTCGACCCACCTGCACTGCGTGCTGCGCCACCACCCGTTCGCCACTGCACGGCTTCAAGACGAAGACCTGAGCGTCGACTTCGCGCAGCTCACCACGATGGCCGATCGCGTGGCGGTGGTGGTGACCGAGCCGCTCACCGCCGACGAACCGTGGATCGCCTTCGCACCCGGCGAGATGAAGGTGTTCATGCACGGCGAGGTGCTTTCGCTGCCCGGCCTCGGTGGCAGCCCGGATGGCCGCGCGGCGGCGCTCTGACACACTGTCGTCGATCTGCCTGCAACTGGTTGCCATCGTCATCATCATGCCAACGCCCATCACGCCCCGCTTCGACACCTTCTACCGCCACGACGCGCTGACGGTATTGCTGTTCGACTATGCGCAGGCCCACCCCGATCTGGTGAGCGTGGCGTCGATCGGCAAGAGCTACGAGGGGCGTGACATCTGGCTCGCCACCATCACCCACACCGCCACCGGCGCGGCCGAGGACAAGCCCGCCTTCTGGGCCGACGGCAACATCCATGCCGCCGAGCTGACGGCGAGCACGGCGGTGCTGTACTACCTGCACCAACTCGTCAGCGCCTACGGCACCGAGACCGAGGAAGGGCGGCAGATCACTCACCTGCTCGACACCCGGACGGTCTACCTCTGCCCGCGCCTGAACCCCGACGGCGCCGAGCTCGCGCTGGCCGACCGGCCGCGCCACATCCGCGCCTCGACGCGCCGCTACCCGCACGACGAAGAGCCGGTGGACGGCCTGACGGTGGAAGACATCGACGGCGACGGCCACGTGCTCTTCATGCGCATCCCCGACCCGCACGGCAGCTTCAAGCGGCATCCGCAGGAGCCGCGCCTGATGGTGCCGCGCGAGCCGGGCGAGTTTGGCGGCGAGTACTTCCGCCTGATGCCAGAGGGCACGCTCAAGGCCTACGACGGCCTGGCGATCACCGTGAATCGCGACGCCGAGGGGCTGGACCTGAACCGCAACTTCCCGACCCAGTGGCGGCAGGAGTTCGAGCAACTCGGCGCCGGCCCGTACCCGACCAGCGAGCCCGAGGTGCGGGCGATGGTCGAGTTCATCGTCACGCACAAGAACATCGGCGCCGCGATCAGTTTTCACACCCACAGCGGCGTGATCCTGCGCCCCTTCGGCACCCACAGCGACGACGAGATGATTCCGGAAGACCTGTGGGCCTACAAGCGCTTCAGCGCGCTCGGCGAGAAGGCTACCGGCTACCCGGCGATCAGCATTTTTCACGACTTCAAGTACCACCCGAAGGAAGTGATCACCGGCACACAAGACTGGGTCTATGAGCACCTGGGTGCGCTGTTCTGGGTGGTCGAGATCTGGGCCCCGAACAAGGAGGCAGGCATCACCGACTACAAGTGGGTCGACTGGTACCGCGAGCACCCGGTGGAAGATGAGTTGAAGCTGCTGAAGTGGAGCGACGAGCAATGTGGCGGCCTGGCGCACCACGACTGGAGGCCGTTTCACCACCCGCAGTTGGGCGCGGTCGAGATCGGCGGCTGGGACCGCCTGAACTACTGGCGCAACCCGCCGCCGCATTTGCGCGAACGCGAGGCGGCGCGCTTCCCGGCCTGGATGACGCAGATTGCGCTCAGCCTGCCGAAGCTCGAACTGCTGCGCACCGAAGTGCGCGCGCTCGGCCCCGACACCTGGCGCATCCGCATGGCGGTCGCCAACAGCGGCTGGCTGCCGGCCTACATCAGCAAGCGTGCGCTGGCGCGCAAGACGGTGCGCGGGGTGATGTTCGAGATCCACCTGCCCGAGGACGACCCGGCGGTCACGCTGGTCAGCGGCAAGGAGCGCATGGAAGGGCCGCAGCTCGAAGGGCATGCGCCGAAGACATCGCTGCAAGCCTTCTTGCCCAGCCGCGAGATCACGGCCGACCGCGCCGTGGCCGAGTGGGTGGTGCGCGCGCCGCAGGGGACGCGGCTGGCGCTGAGCGCACGGGCAGATCGGGCGGGGGTGGTGCGGACCGAGGTGAGGCTGGACTGACGCGGGGAGGCCGGCGATCGCTGCAGATCATGATCAAGAAGAATGTCCTGTCCGAGGCCAAAGCGCCGGTCACGGCCCATTGCGGCGAGGGGAAGATCGACTTCGTGCGGCTCTTTGCCGCTGCCGACTTTGTGACCGACCTGTCGTTCATCGACTACGTCGAATTGCCGCCCGGGGCGTCGATCGGCACTCATGAGCATGGCGCCAATGAAGAGGTGTATTTCATCGTCAGCGGCAGCGGCACGATGACCACGAATGAGCAGCGCTACCGGGTTGCTACTGGCGACCTGATCGTCAACAAACCGGGATGGCGGCATGGGCTGGAGAACGATTCAGCCTCCGCGCTGACCGTCCTGGTCTGGGAGGTCGCCTGCCATGACGCAGGGGTCAGCGTGCAGTTGAGCCGCTGAGAAGCCGGTTCGCCTCCGCCAGCGTTTCGGCGGAATTGATGTCCATCCAGAATGCCTCGTGTGGCCAGTGCACGACCTTGTGCCCTTGCTCGATGCTCGCGCTCACCAGGTCCGAAATCCCTGTCGGGCGGCTGTCGTCGATCAACCCGAGCACATGCGGCTCGAAGACCGCAACGCCGCTGCAGATCAGGTAGCGCTTATCGGGCTTCTCGCGGTACCCCGTAACGCGCTCGCCGTCTACCAACAATTCGCCGAATCGAAGGCGATAGCTGTCGTGGTGGCTCGCCAGTGTGATGGCCGATGCGTTGGCGTGGTGAAACCGGACGAGCGCCGCAAAGTCCATGTCGGTCACCAGATCGCCGAATGCCATCAAGACCGGTAGCTGCTGCGTCGCAAACCCGGCCAGCGCGCCGATGTTTCCCAGCGGCCGGGTTTCTCGCAGGAACCGCAGGTTGAGCGAAGCCGACAGCCCGCCCAATCGAGACAGATGGTCTTCCACCTGGTCACCCAGCCAGCCGGTGACGACGGTGACTGAATCGACGCCGCAGTCCACGAGTTGGCGCAGTAACCGCTCGATCATCGGGACACCGTCCACTTCGAGCAACGGCTTGGGCGTGACATCCGTGGCCGGCAGGAGCCGCCGTCCGGAGCCACCGGCCTGCAGGACGGCGTGAACGCCTAGTGTCAGCAAGCGAGGCCAGTCGATCATCACTGCTTGCTGGAAGCAGGCGGAGCTGTGGTGATGTCATGGCTTACGTAAAGCTCAATAGATGCAAACGCCAACCATCTGTGGGCCGCCGGCCCGGCGCCAACCTGAACACCGACTCGGGCAACAACGGCACCAACGCGCAGCAGGGCTATGTGGTGGGCGGCTGCGGCATCATCGTGTCCGGCGTGCGCGTCGCGTACAGCCTGCTGTCCCAAGGCGGGGCCAACTTCTATCTCGACACGACGATCTCCGCCACACCGATGATTCGCCAGGTGGTGCTGGAGCCGACGCCGTCGATCGCGAGCCCGGGCTCCGGGCAGGCGTGGGGGGTGCTGAACTTCCC
>JANOVJ010000584.1:0-3844 GCA_031417295.1 bacterium
GCCACGCTGCACGCGCTGCACTACCACCAGGTCGATGTGTTCGCGGTGCAGAAGGGGCTGGAGAAGGCGGATGCGGCGGCCGACCGCGAAGCCGAGCGCGACGCGATCCTGAAGGGCATGCTGACGATTCCGGTGGCGAAAAAGCCGAACTGGAGCGATGCCGACAAGCAGCAGGAACTCGACAACAACGCGCAAGGCATCCTCGGCTACGTGGTGCGCTGGATCGACCAGGGCGTGGGCTGCTCGAAGGTGCCCGACATCCACAACGTCGGCCTGATGGAAGACCGCGCGACGCTGCGCATCAGCAGCCAGCACATTGCCAATTGGCTGCTGCATGGCGTGGTGACGAAGGCGCAAGTGCGCGCCACGTTGAAGCGCATGGCCAAGGTGGTGGACAAGCAAAACGCGGGCGACCCGCTGTACAAGCCGATGGCCGCGAACTTCGACACCTCGGCCGCGTTCCAGGCGGCGAGCGATCTGGCGTTCAAGGGGCTTGCGCAACCGAGCGGCTACACCGAGCCGCTGTTGCAGGGGTGGCGGTTGAGGGTGAAGGCGGCGGGCTGAAGCCCGAGAACCTGGCTGAGCTGTTGGCCGGCAAGCGCTGACTGAGCGGTGGACACTTGGGGCATCTTTCGAGCCATGGACCGCGCCGAAACACTTGCCTTGCTGAGCCAGCCCAAGCCCGAGCTGCAACGCCGCTTCGGCGTGCTGCGGCCGGCGCTGTTCGGTTAGCGTGCGCGCGACCAGTCACGCGCCGACAGCGACACGGACGTGTGGGTGGTGTTCGATGGCCCTGCCAGTTCAGCGCGCTACTTCGGCGTCCAGTTCTACTTGGAAGACTTGCTGGGTTGCCCGGTGGACCTGGTAACCGACAAGGCGTTGCGGCCCGAGTTGCGGCCCTTCATCGAACCGGAAGCGATCCATGTCTGACGCGGCGCCGCCTCGGGAATGGCGGTTCTATGCCGAAGACATGGTGGCGTTCTGCGACAAGGTGCTCGGCTACACGCAGGGAATCGATCGCGCGCAATTCGCGAGCGACTCCATGCGTTACGACGCGACCTTGCGCAACCTCGAACTCATCGGCGAGGCAGCCACTCATGTTCCGGCCGAGGTTCGCGCAGCGGCTGCCGACGTGCCGTGGCGCATGGTCGTCGCGGTTCGCAATCGACTGATACATGGCTGCCTCGGCATCGACGACGACACTGTGTGGAGCATCGTCCGCGACGACTTGGCACCGCCGCGGGCCGAATTGATCGCGCTGCTCGCTCCACGCCCTTGAGGCCCAATTGTCGACAAGCAGGTCCTTGCCGCCTTCCTTGCCGCTGCTCATGGGGTCCACGTCTCAAGCAGCAGCGCAAAGGGGTAGCTAGAGGGGTGGCGGCGCCTGTATCAGCTTGCGGCAATTGCGCCGGTGCTACCATTGTGCTTACAAGCCCAGCTGAAAGTCCAAGCATGGAAGTCGCGATCCGCAAGATGGGCAATTCGCAGGGCGTGCTGATCCCGAAGCCGATCCTGACCCAACTGGGCCTGCAAGGCAGCGCCGACCTGCAGGTGCGCGACGGCGTGATCGAGATTCGCGCGGTCCGCCGCAACCCGCGCGAAGGTTGGGCTGCCGATGCGCGCCGCCTGGCCGCGCAGGGCGGCGATGCGCTGGTGTGGCCCGAGCTGGCCAACGCGGGCGACGACGAACTGGTCTGGTGACGATGAAGACAGGCGAGATCTGGCTGGCCCAGCTCGACCCCACGGTGGGCAGCGAAATCCAGAAGACTCGGCCTTGCGTGGTGGTGTCGCCCGACGACATGAACGCGCATCTGCGCACGGTGATCGTGGCGCCGATGACCACTGGCTCGCGGCCAGCCGCCTTTCGCGTGCCGCTCACGTTCCAGGGCAAGCAGGGGCTGATCGTGCTGGACCAGATTCGCGTGCTCGATCGAGTTCGGTTGGTCAAGCGCCTGGGCGCCTTGCGCGCGCCGACGCTGGCAGCAACGCTGCAAACCTTGCAGGCGATGTTTGCGCCTTGAGAGATCGGGTTCTGGCTCGGCTTCGCTTCGGTCAGGCCCACGGCGTCTGCGTCGGCGCCGGCAGCATCCTCCGCAAAGCCTCGAAGAACAACTCCGACTGCTCGCGTTCCCCCAGCGTCTGCGCCGCCACCCGCGCCGCCAGCTCGGCCGCCACCGGCGCCAGCGGCCGGCCGGTCGATTGCGCCAGCACCTGGTGCAGGCAGGCGCGCTCCAGGTAGTACAGGTCGTCGTAGGCGTGGGCCACGGTTGCGCCACCGACGATGACGCCGTGGTTGGCGAGGAACGCAACGTGCTTGCCCTGCATCGCCCGGGCGATGCGTTCGCCCTCGGCGACGTCGAGCGCCAGCCCGTTGTAATTTGCGTCGATGCCGATGCGGCCCATGAAGCGCATCGCGTTCTGGCTCAGCGTCGGGTCGAGCGCGCGGTCAACAGTCAGCGTCAGCGCAGTGGCATACGGCATGTGACAGTGCAGCACCACCGCCAGGCCGGCGATGCGGTGCACCGCGGCATGGATGAACAGGGCCGTTGGCTCGACGCGGTGGCGCCCGGCCAGCACCGCGCCTTGCGCATCCACGAGCACGATGTCGTCGGGCCCGATCTCGCTCCAGTGCAGGCCGCGCGGGTTGATCAGGAAGCGCTCCGTCGCATCGGGCAACGCCACGCTGAAGTGGTTGCACACGCCCTCGCTCAGGCCGTGGTGCGCGGCGGCGCGCAGGGCCAAGGCCAGGTCGTCGCGCAGCGTTCGGGTGGCGGGGTCATGGCTTTGCATGAGCGTTCTCCTCGATGCGGCCGCAGGGTGTCGGCGGCGAGCAGTCGCATCGAGTCTACTGGCGCGCCGCGGGCCCGGCGCTTGCCGCCGCCACGCCGGCCGCAGCCGGTAACTGCGGCATCATCAGCCCCCTGTCTCGCACCCTTGCCCCCGTCGTGCCACCCCCTTCCCTTGCCCCCGCAGCGCTGTCGCACGAACAGCGCGATGTGCTCAACGCCTTCGCCCTCGGCTGGTCGATCCGGCCGCGCACCTGGGCCTACCGCCTGCTCGGCGAACTGGGCGCGCGCGACTCGCGCGACCGCCGCTACACCGGCGACGTGGTGCAAGAAGCTGTGCGCTCACTCGCTGCGGCGCACTGGCTGAGCGAGCACGAAGTCCGCCAGGGCTACTGGCAGGTGGCGCCGCGGTGGCGCAGTGCGGTCTACCTGCGCCTGCTCGACGAAGGCGACCCGGCCGCGCTGCGGGCTGCGCTGGCGCGCGCGCTCGACGTCGACCTCGCCGGTGCCCACCGCTACGCCCGCTTCACCGACATCGAAGCCGCCGCCGCGCTGGTGCGGCTGGAGCTGTTCTCGCGCCGCCCGTTCGCCGAAGTCAGCCGCTTGAAGGCCCTGTGCGGCTACGCCACGCCGTGGGAAAGCGTGCTCCACGCCGCACTCGCCCGCGACCTGGACGAGCCGCTGTTCCTGCGTCTCGAACCTGCGCTGCAACAGCAGGTCGCGTTCCAGCGCCTGTCGCTGCAGAACCTGGAATGGATCGCCGACCCGCTGTCGCTGGTGGCCTGGAGCGCCAGCTTCCTGGCCCAGCACGCCGATGCGTCGACCTTCCCGCTGCGCATGGTCTACACCGAGCACCTGTTGTGGGCCGGGCGTGACGCCGAGATCGACGCCGTGCTGCAGCCGCTGCGCGATGGCCGCGACACCGATGCTTACTGGCAAGCCAACGCTGCCGCCGCGGTGGCGGCACGGCGCGCGCTGAACGGCGACTGGCCCGGCGCCGAGGCCGACTTCGTCAACACGCTCGCGACCCTGAAGGTCGAAGCCAGCAAGCGCAGCGG
>JANOVJ010000585.1:0-1781 GCA_031417295.1 bacterium
TTTTCAACCTCGTCGAGCAGCAGCACGCTGTACGGTTTGCGCCGAACGGCTTCGGTCAGATACCCGCCCTCTTCGTAACCCACGTAGCCCGGCGGCGCGCCAATCAGGCGGGCCACGCTGTGCTTTTCCATGAACTCGCTCATGTCAACGCGGATCAGGTGGTCTTCGCTGTCGAACAAAAAGCCGGCCAGCGCCTTGCACAGCTCGGTCTTGCCGACGCCGGTGGGGCCGAGGAAGAGGAACGAACCGGTCGGCCGGTTCGGGTCCGACAGGCCGGCGCGCGAGCGGCGAATGGCGTCGGCGACGGCGGTGATGGCTTCGTCCTGGCCGACCACGCGCTCGTGCAGCTTCGCTTCCATTTGGATCAGCTTGTCGCGTTCGCCTTGCATCAGCTTGCTGACCGGAATGCCGGTCGCGCGCGCGACGACTTCGGCGATTTCTTCGGCGCCGACCATCGTGCGCAGCAGTTGCGGCTTGCCGCCGTCCTTGCCGGCCTTGGCCTTGCCGGTTTCCTTGGCCTGCGCGCTCTGAAGCCGCTTTTCGATCTCCGGCAACTTGCCATATTGCAGCTCGGCCACCTTGTTGAAGTCGCCCTTGCGCGTGAACTCGTCGATCTGCGAACGCAGGCGCTCGATCTCTTCCTTCAGGTGAGCCGAGCCCTGCGCGGTGGCCTTCTCGGTCTTCCAGATTTCTTCCAGATCGGCGGCTTCACGTTCGAGCTTGACGATCTCTTCCTCGATCAGCGTGAAGCGCTTCTTCGAGCCCTCATCCTTCTCGCGACGCACCGCTTCGCGCTCGATCTTGAGCTGGATCAGCCGCCGGTCGAGCTTGTCCATCACCTCGGGCTTGGAGTCGATCTCGATCTTCACCTTGGCCGCGGCCTCGTCGATCAGGTCGATCGCCTTGTCGGGCAGGAAGCGGTCGGTGATATAGCGGTGGGAGAGCTCGGCCGCGGCGACGATCGCCGGGTCGGTGATCTCGACGCCGTGGTGAACTTCGTACTTCTCCTGCAGGCCCCGCAGGATGGCGATGGTGGCCTCGACCGTCGGCTCGCCGACCAGAATCTTCTGGAAGCGGCGCTCCAGCGCAGCGTCCTTCTCGATGTACTTGCGGTACTCGGCCAAGGTCGTCGCGCCGATGCAGTGCAGTTCGCCCCGCGCCAACGCCGGCTTCAGCATGTTGCCCGCGTCGATCGCGCCTTCGGCCTTGCCGGCGCCGACCATGGTGTGCAATTCGTCGATGAAGACGATGGTCTGGCCTTCGTCCTGCGCCACCTCTTTCAGAACAGACTTGAGGCGTTCCTCGAACTCGCCGCGGAACTTGGCGCCGGCCAGCAGCAAGGCCATGTCGAGCACCAGCACGCGCTTGGACTTGAGCGATTCCGGCACCTCGCCCGCAACGATCCGCTGCGCCAGCCCTTCGACGATGGCCGTCTTGCCGACGCCCGGCTCGCCGATCAGCACCGGGTTGTTCTTGGTCCGGCGCGACAACACCTGAATCGCCCGGCGGATTTCGTCGTCGCGCCCGATCACCGGGTCGAGCTTGCCCAGGCGCGCACGCTCGGTCAGGTCGATGGTGTATTTCTTCAAGGCTTCGCGCTGGCCCTCGGACTCAGCCGAATCGACCTTCTGCCCGCCGCGCACGGCGGCGATGGCGGTCTCCAGGCCTTTGCGGGTGAGGCCATGGCCACGCGCGATGCCGGCCAGGTCGGTCTTCGCGTCGGCCAGCGCCAACAGCGCCATCTCGCTCGCGATGAAGGGGTCGCCGCGCTGGCTGGCTTC
>JANOVJ010000586.1:0-2024 GCA_031417295.1 bacterium
GGCGCCCGATGTGATCCTGATGGGCGAGATCCGCGACCGCGAGACGATGGAGCATGCCGTCGCTTTCGCCGAAACCGGCCACCTGTGCATGGCCACGCTGCACGCCAACAGCGCCAACCAGGCGCTCGACCGGATCATCAACTTCTTCCCCGAGGAACGCCGCGCGCAGTTGCTGATGGATCTGTCGCTCAACCTGAAGGGCCTGGTGTCGCAACGCCTGCTGCCGCTGCAGGAAGGCAAGGGCCGGATCGCGGCAGTCGAGATCATGCTCAACACGCCGCTGATCGGCGACCTGATCTTCAAAGGCGACGTGCCCGAGATCAAGGAGATCATGAAGCGCTCGCGCGAGCTCGGGATGCAGACCTTTGACCAGAGCCTGTTCGATCTGTACGAGGCCAATCTGGTCACGCTCGAAGACGCGCTGCGCAACGCCGATTCGTTGAACGACCTGCGCTTGCAGGTCAAGCTGCACAGCCAGCGGGCGCGCAACTCCGACCTGGCGGCGGGCACCGAACACCTTTCGATCGTGTAGGCTGTTGCCTCATCGCAGCCCACGGCCTCTTTCGAGGCCGTTGTTGTTTCTGACCCGGAGAGTCACGCATGAGCGACATGAGCTACGACGCAACCGCCTCGCGCAAGGTCGCCTTCCTCGGCCTCGGCGTGATGGGCTACCCGATGGCCGGCCACCTGGCGCGTGCCGGGCACAGCGTCACCGTCTACAACCGCACCGCCGCCAAGGCGCAGGCCTGGGTGGCTGAACACGGCGGGCGCCAGGCGCCCACGCCACAGGCGGCGGCCAGCGAGGCCGAGTTCGTGTTCGCCTGCGTCGGCAACGACGACGACGTGCGTGCCGTCACCGTGCAACCGGGCGGCGCCTTCCACGGCATGCGAGCCGGCGCCGTTTTCATCGACCACACCACGGCGTCGGCCAGCGTGGCCCGCGAGCTGAGCGCCGTCGCCAGCGCGCGCAGGCTGGCCTTCATCGACGCGCCGGTTTCAGGCGGTCAGGCCGGGGCCGTGAATGGTGCGCTGACGGTGATGTGCGGTGGCGACGCAGCGGCGCTGGAGCGCGCGCGGCCGGTGCTGCAGGCATACGCGAAGGCGGTGTCGCTGCTGGGCGAGAGCGGTGCGGGCCAGTTGGCCAAGATGGTCAACCAGATCGCGATCGCCGGGCTGCTGCAGGGCCTGTCGGAAGCCATCGCCTTCGGGGAAAAGGCGGGGCTCGACATGACAGCAGTGCTCGGCGCTACGGCCAAGGGCGCGGCGCAGAGCTGGCAAATGGAGCAGCGCGGGCCGACGATGATCGATGGCCGCTTCGACTTCGGTTTCGCTGTCGACTGGATGCGCAAGGACCTGGGCCTGGTGCTCGACGAGGCGCGCCGCAACGGCGCCCGCGTGCCCGTCACTGCATTGGTAGACCAGTTCTATGCCGACGTGCAGGCCGCCGGCGGGCAGCGCTGGGACACGTCGAGCCTGATCACGCGGCTGCGCTAGGGTTTGCTGGCCGCGGGTGCGCTGGCCGACGCGCTGGGTTGCAGCGCCGCCACGTCGGCCGGGGTGAGGATCTCGAACACCCGCACCACCTTCTGCACCCCGCCGACGCTGCGCGTGATCTCGACTGCGCGCTTGGCCTCGGCCTCGGTCACCCGGCCCATCAGGAAGACCACGCTGCGCTCGGTCACGACCTTGAAGCTGTTGGCCGAAATGTCGCTCTCATCGACAAAAGCGGCCTTCACCTTGCCGGTCAGGATGCTGTCGTTCGAACGCGTGGAGAGCGAGCTTTTGGGCATCGCCGCGAGATCGTTGACGATAGAGCGCACGTTCTCGATCCGCGCCACCGCCTTCTCGACCGCCGCCTTGTCGGCCTCGGTGGGCACTTCGCCGGTCAGCAGCACCAGCCGGTTGTAGCTCGTGATGTTGACATGGGCCTGGTCGCCGAGCAGCGCGGTCACGGCGTTGCCGGCCTTGAGCTCGATCGCCTGGTCTTCGACTTGCGCGCCGGCGCTGCGCCGGTCGGTGGCCAT
>JANOVJ010000587.1:0-4792 GCA_031417295.1 bacterium
ATCATCGCGGTCGATCTGAACAGCGGCGCCTACAAGTGGCACTACCAGTACATCGCCCACGACGTGTGGGACCTCGACGCGGTTTCGCCGGTGATCCTGACCGAGGCCAAGGGCAAGGACGGCAAGATGCGCAAGGTGGCGATCCACGGCGGCAAGACCGGGCACATCTATGTGCATGACCGCGCCACCGGCGAGCTGATCCGCTTCAGCGAAGCGATGGTGCCGCAGGAGAACATGTGGGTCCTGCCGACGAAAGACGGCGCGCGGATGCTGCCCGGCGCGAATGGTGGCGTCGAGTGGAGCCCGATGGCCGTCAACCCGAAGACGCGCATGGCCTATGCCGCCAACCTGCACCAGCCGATGACCTACCACGTCGAGGAAGCCAAGTACCCGGGCGGCAAGCTCTGGCTCGGCGGCGCGTTCAAGGTGATCGCCGGGGAGAAGCAGTTCGGGCGGCTGGCGGCGGTGGACATCGACACCGGCAAGATGGCGTGGAAGGTGGACACTGACCAGCCGCTGATTGGTGGCGTGCTCGCGACGGCCGGCGACCTGGTGTTCAACGGCGAGGGCAACGGCATGTTCCGCGCCTTCGATGCCCGCAACGGCAAGAAGCTGTGGGAGTTCCAGGCCGGTGCGGGGGTCAATGCGCCTGCGGTCTCGTACATGGTCGGCGGCAAGCAGTACGTGGCGGTTGCGGCGGGTGGCAACACCCAGCTCGACTTCAAGCGCGGCAATTCGGTGATCGTGTTCGCGCTGCCTTGAGCGCCGCTGCCTTGCCGTACCGGAGCATGCGCGGCGCCAGGCTGGCAGGGCTGGCGCTGGCGCTGTGCGGCGCCATGGCAGCGGCCGGTGCGCAACCGGCCGCGCCGGCCGCACCGGCCAAAGCCGAGGTCTGCGTGGCCTGTCACGGGCCCGCCGGCAAGTCGACGCTGACGCAGTTTCCGGTTCTCGCCGGGCAGACCTCGCGCTACCTCTACCTGCAGTTGCGCGACTACCAGGAAGGCCGGCGCAGCAACGAGCTGATGACGCCGATGGCCGCCGGGCTGTCGCGTGAGGAAGCGCGCGAACTGGCCGACTACTTCTCGCAGCAGAAGCCGCCGCAGCAGGCCTTCCAGCCCGACGCCGAAAAGGCCCGCCTCGGCAAGCTGAAGGCCGACGAGACCTTGTGCACGATGTGCCACCTCGGCGGGTTCCTCGGCCAGAACGAGATCCCGCGCGTCGCCGGCCAGCACTACGACTACATCGTCAAGCAGTTGAGCGACTTCAAGGCCCGCAAGCGAACCAACGACGCCGGCAGCATGACGAGCGTGTCGAACACGCTGAGCGCCACCGACATCGAGAACCTGGGGCACTACCTGGCCGGGCTGTGAGCCGGCCGGCATCGGCTCAAGGCGATTCTTCAGGCGCGCCGGACGGCCCGCCCAGCACGCCGACCAGGCTGTCGAGCGCGCCGAACAGGTGCTGCGTGAATTCGACGCCGATGCGGCCTTCGATCTCGGCGTAGATCGCCTCGACCTGCGGCGCCATGCGCGCCACCAGCGCGCGGCTCTTCGGCGTCAGCGAGACGAGCAGGCGGCGCTGGTCGTGGGCGAGGCGCTTGCGCAAGACCAGGCCCGTGTCTTCCATGCGGGCCAGCACGCCGGTCAGACTGGGGCTTGAGAGGCAACACTCGGCGACGATCTCGCGCGGCTCCATGGCCCCGCGTTCGGTGAGGGCGCGAACGACGCGCCATTGCTGCTCTGTGATGCCATGCCGGTTCAGCAGCGGCCGGAAGCGCCCGATCACGCACTCGCGCGCTTGCAGCAGCAGAAGCGGCAGGTTGCGGTGCTCGAAGGGGGCGGCGCGCTGGGTCATCGTCGGCTCGGTCGCGAAGGGGTGGGTCTCAATCTTACTTGACACACTAATATGTTCATGAATATACTGCTCACATGTTAGCGAAAAGCCGTGTCGATCCTGCAAGAATTGCTCCGAGATGCAAGCCCTGACATCCGATTCCCCCGCCTGGCTTCGTTTCGAGGCCGCGCCGCACCGCTACTCCGGCGTCGTCTACGGCACGCTGATGAACGACCCGGCTGCACTGGCTGCGCTGGGCGACGCGGTGATGCAGCCGCCCTACAAGGCGGCGCCAAAGGCGCCGGTGCTCTACATCAAGCCGCGCAACACGCTGGCCGGGCCGGGCGCTTCGGTGGTGGTGCCTGCCGAGCCGGGTGAACTCGAAATCGGCGCCTCGCTCGGCCTGGTGTTCGGCCGCACGGCTTGCCGGGTGAGCGAGGACATGGCGCTGGAGCATCTTGCAGGCTTCGTCATCGTGGCCGACTTGAGCGTGCCGCACGGCAGCTTCTACCGGCCGTCGATCCGCTTCAAGGCGCGCGATGGCAGTTGCCTGATCGGCCCGCGCATGGTTCCGCGCCATGAGGTGCCCGACGCCGACGCGCTGGCGGTGCAAGTCGGCGTTGACGGCTGCGTGGTCCAGAGCACCAGCACCGTCGGCATGCGCCGTGGCGTGACCCGCCTGATCGCCGACGTGACCGAGTTCATGACGCTGCGCGCAGGCGACATCCTGCTGGTGGGCGTGCCCGCCGGTGCGCCGCGCGCACGCGCCGGGCAACGCTTTTCGATCGAGATCGCTGGGCTGGGGCGGCTTGAAGGCGCTCTCGTCGCCGAAGGAACCGCCGCATGAAGACCGCCCGCGTGGCCTACGGTGGCGCGCTGCACGAAGCCGTGCCGCATGCCGAGGGTGTGCAACTGGAAGATGGCCGCGTGCTGGCCGAGGAAGCCGTGGTCTGGTTGCCGCCGTTCGAGGTCGGCACCGTCATCGCGCTCGGCCTCAACTACGCCGACCATGTGAAGGAGTTGTCGAAGGAACTCACCGTCACGGCGCAGGACGAGCCGTTGGCATTCCTCAAAGGCCCCGGCGCGGTGATCGGCCACCGCGGCTTCACGCGCCGCCCGAAAGACGCGACCTTCATGCACTACGAGTGCGAGTTGGCGGTGGTGATCGGCCGCACGGCACGCAAGGTGAAGCGTGCCGATGCGATGCAGCATGTGGCCGGCTACACCGTGTGCAACGACTACGCGATCCGCGACTACCTGGAAAACTGGTACCGGCCCAACCTGCGCGTGAAGAACCGCGACACGGCCACCGTGCTCGGCCCGTGGCTCGTCGATGCGGGCGACGTACCCGATCCGCACGCCTTGACGCTGCGAACCCTCGTCAACGGCAAGGTGACGCAGCAAGGCAGCACTGCCGACATGATCAATGACATCCCGGCGCTGATCGAATACCTGAGCGGCTTCATGACCCTGCAGGCCGGCGACGTGATCCTGACCGGCACGCCCGACGGCGTGGTCAACGTCAATGTCGGCGATGAAGTCGTGACCGAGATCGACGGCATCGGGCGCCTCGTCAACATCATCGTCGGCGACATCGTGTTTGGCCGATAGGAGATTCTTCTCATGCGCATCGAAAACCTGATTGACGGCAAGCCGGTGACGAGCCGCGACTACTTCGAGACCGTCAACCCGGCCACGCAGGAAGTGCTGGCCGAAGTGGCCTCGGCCGGCGAGGCCGAAGTGAATGCCGCAGTCGCCTCGGCCAAGGCCGCCTTCCCGAAATGGGCCGGGCTGCCCGCCACCGAGCGCGCCCGGCTGATCCGCAAGCTCGGCGATCTGATCGCCCAGCACGTGCCCGAGATCGCCCGCACCGAGACCATGGACGCCGGCCAGGTGATCTCGCAGACGGCCAAGCAGTTGATCCCGCGCGCGGCCGACAATTTCTACTACTTCGCCGAGATGTGCACCCGCGTCGACGGCCACACCTACCCGACGCCGACGCACCTGAACTACACCCTGTTCCATCCGGTCGGCGTGTGCGCGTTGATCAGTCCTTGGAACGTGCCGTTCATGACCGCGACCTGGAAGGTGGCGCCGGCGCTCGCGTTCGGCAACACGGCGGTCTTGAAGATGAGCGAGCTTTCGCCCATGACCGCCGCGCGTCTGGGCGAGTTGGCGCTCGAGGCTGGCATCCCGTCCGGCGTGTTGAACGTGGTCCACGGCTTCGGCCGGGAGGCCGGCGAGCCGCTGTGCAAGCACCCCGACGTGCGCGCCATCTCGTTCACCGGCTCGACCGTCACCGGCAACCGCATCATGCAGGCGGCGGGGTTGAAGAAGTTCAGCATGGAACTCGGCGGCAAGAGCCCGTTCGTGATTTTCGACGACGCCGACCTGGAGCGCGCGCTCGACGCCGCGCTGTTCATGATCTTCAGCAACAACGGCGAGCGTTGCACGGCCGGCAGCCGCATCCTGGTGCAAAAGAGCATCTATGCCGACTTCGCGGCGAAGTTCGCCGAGCGCGCCAAGCGCATCGTGGTGGGTGACCCGATGGACGAGAAGACCATCGTCGGCCCGATGATCAGCCCAGGCCATCTGGCCAAGGTGCGCAGCTACATCGAGCTCGGCACGCAGGAAGGCGCGACCTTGCTGTGCGGCGGTTTGGGCGCGCCGGAGGTGGCAGCCCATGTCGCCAAGGGCAACTTCGTCAAGCCGACCGTGTTCGCCGATGTGAGCAACCGCATGCGCATCGCGCAGGAAGAAATATTCGGTCCGGTGGCGTGCCTGATGCCATTCGCGGACGAGGCCGACGCTGTGCGGCAGTCCAACAGCATTCAATACGGCCTGTCCAGTTATGTGTGGACCGAGAACCTCGGCCGCGCGCACCGCGTGGCGGCGGCCATCGAGGCCGGCATGTGCTTCGTCAACAGCCAGAACGCGCGTGACCTGCGCCAGCCCTTCG
>JANOVJ010000588.1:0-16642 GCA_031417295.1 bacterium
GCAACCCGTATCTGCAGGACGACCTGCTCGACAACCCGCGCCGGCGCAAGCTGCTGATCGAGGCCTTGCACCACCGGCTGGGCGAAGTGCAGGCGCGGCGCACGCCCGAGCGCGACGCCATGCGTGACGCCGTGGTCGGCGAACTGCTCGGCGCGGCGAGCCAGGCGGTGCAGGCCTTCGCAACGCAGTTCGAGGCAGTGGCCGAGTTGCGCCGCCGTGCGACGCGAGTACTCAAGCGCGTGACGGCGCGCGACAACATCAAGTTCGACGGTCTGTCGCGCGTCTCGCACGTGACGGACGCCACCGACTGGCGCGTCGAGTACCCGTTCGTTGTGCTCACGCCCGACACCGAGGCCGAGATGGCCGGCGTCGTCAAGGCCTGCATCGAGCTCGGCCTGACGATCATTCCGCGCGGCGGCGGCACCGGCTACACCGGCGGCGCGATCCCGCTCATCTGGCAGAGCGCGGTCATCAACACCGAGAAGCTCGAAGCGATGACCGAGGTCGAGCCGATGCTGCTGCCCGGCCTGACCCAGCCCGTGGCGACGGTGTGGTCCGAGGCCGGCGTGGTGACGCAGCGCGTGGCCGACGCGGCCGAGCGGGCCGGCTTCGTGTTCGCGGTGGACCCGACTTCCGCCGAAGCGAGCTGCATCGGCGGCAATGTGGCGATGAATGCGGGCGGCAAGAAGGCCGTGCTGTGGGGCACGGCGCTCGACAACCTGGCGTCGTGGCGCATGGTCACGCCCGATGCGCAGTGGCTGGAAGTGGTGCGGCTGAACCACAACCTCGGCAAGATCCACGACGCTCCGGTGGCGAGCTTCGAGCTGCGCTATTTCAATGCCGACGGCCGCGCGATCGACTGGACGCGACCGACCCGCACCGAACGGCTCGACATTCCCGGCCGCACGTTCCGCAAGGAGGGCCTGGGCAAGGACGTGACCGACAAGTTCCTGGCCGGCCTGCCGGGGATCCAGAAGGAAGGCTGTGATGGCCTGATCACCAGCGCGCGCTGGGTGGTGCACCGGATGCCGGCGCACGTGCGCACCGTCTGCCTCGAATTCTTCGGCAACCCGAAGGACGCGGTGCCAAGCATCGTCGAGATCAAGGACTACATGTTCTCGCTCAACCAGGGCCACACGAACACGGAAGGCGGGGGCCCGTCGCCGGTGCTGCTGGCCGGGCTGGAGCACCTGGACGACCGCTACCTGAAGGCCGTCGGGTATGCGACGAAAAGCAAGCGCGGCGGGCTGCCGAAGATGGTGCTGGTGGGGGACATCGTCGGCGACAACGCCGATGCGGTGGCGCGGGCGGCGTCGGAGGTGGTGCGCATCGCCAACAGCCGCGCGGGTGAGGGCTTCACCGCCGTCTCGCCCGAGGCGCGCAAGAAGTTCTGGCTCGACCGCAAGCGCACCGCCGCGATCAGCAAGCACACCAACGCGTTCAAGATCAACGAAGACGTGGTGATTCCGCTGCCGCGCATGGGCGAGTACACCGAGGGCATCGAGCGCATCAATATCGAGCTCAGCCTGAGCAACAAACTGGCCTTGGTGGATGCGCTCGAAGCCTTCTTCCTGGAGGGCAACCTGCCGCTTGGCAAGAGCGATGATGCGGGCGAGATTGCGTCAGCCGAACTGCTCGAAGACCGGGTTCAGCAGGCGCTGACGCTGCTGCGGGAAGTGGGCGCCCTTTGGCGGCACTGGCAGGCCGGCCTGGACCAGACCGACCCCGCCAGCGGACGCACGTTCTTCGCGCTGTTGCAGGACCATTCGTTGCGAGCCTCGTGGAAGACGCAACTGCGCGCGCCGCTCGCGGCGATCTTTGCGGGCTCGGCGCTGGCGCCCATCGTCGAGGCCTGCATCGCGATCCACAAGGAGGTGCTGCACGGCCGCGTCTGGGCGGCCCTGCACATGCATGCCGGCGACGGCAACGTGCACACCAACATCCCCGTCAACAGCGACAGCTACGAGATGCTGCAAACGGCGCATGAGGCGGTGGTGCGCATCATGGCGCTGGCACGTTCGCTCGATGGCGTGATCTCGGGCGAGCATGGCATTGGCATCACCAAGCTCGAATTCCTGAGCGATGCCGAGATGGCCGACTTCACGGCCTACAAGCAGCGCGTCGACCCCGAAGGCCGCTTCAACAAGGGCAAGCTGTTGCGCCAGCCGGGCTTGCTGGCCGACTTGACCAATGCCTACACGCCGAGCTTTGGCCTGATGGGCCATGAATCGCTGATCATGCAGCAGAGCGACATCGGCGCCATTGCCGATTCGGTGAAGGACTGCCTGCGTTGCGGCAAATGCAAGCCGGTCTGCGCGACGCACGTGCCGCGCGCCAACTTGCTCTACAGCCCGCGCAACAAGATCCTCGCGACCTCGCTGCTTGTCGAGGCCTTCCTCTACGAAGAGCAGACGCGCCGCGGCGTGAGTATCAAGCACTGGCAGGAGTTCGAGGACGTGGCCGACCATTGCACGGTGTGCCACAAGTGCCTGAGCCCGTGCCCGGTGAACATCGACTTCGGCGAAGTCTCGATGAACATGCGCAACCTGTTGCGCAAGATGGGCCAGAAGAGCTTCCGCCCCGGCAATGCGGCGGCGATGTTGATGCTGAATGCGACGAATCCCGAGACGATCAAGCTGGTGCGCTCGGCGATGGTCGGTGTCGGCTTCAAGGTGCAGCGCATGGCCAACGACTTGCTTCGTGGCCTGGCCAACAAGCAGGCCGCCGCGCCGCCTGCCACGGTGGGTACCGCGCCGCTGAAAGAGCAGGTGATCCACTTCATCAACAAGAAGCTGCCCGGCGGGTTGCCGAAGAAAACAGCGCGCGCGCTGCTCGACATCGAAGACAAGAACTACGTGCCGATCATCCGCGACGCGAAGGCGACCACGGCCGATACCGAAGCCGTGTTCTATTTCCCCGGCTGCGGCTCGGAGCGGCTGTTCTCGCAGGTCGGCCTGGCGACGCAGGCGATGCTCTGGCATGCCGGCGTGCAGACGGTGCTGCCGCCGGGCTACCTGTGCTGTGGCTACCCGCAGCGCGGCTCGGGCCAGTTCGACAAGGCCGAGAAGATCATCACCGACAACCGGGTGCTGTTCCACCGTGTGGCGAACACGCTGAACTACCTCGACATCAAGACCGTGGTGGTGAGCTGCGGCACCTGCTACGACCAGTTGCAGGGCTACCAGTTCGACAAGATTTTTCCCGGCAGCCGGATCGTCGATATTCACGAGTTCCTGCTGGAGAAGGGCATCGTGCTGCCGTCCGGGGGCGCGGGGCAAGGCTATCTGTACCACGACCCCTGCCACTCCCCGATGAAGCTGCAGGAGCCAATGAAAACCGTCAAGGCGCTGGTCGGGCCGAACGTGATCGAGAGCAAGCGCTGTTGCGGCGAGAGTGGCACGCTGGGCGTGACGCGGCCCGACATCTCGACCCAGGTTCGCTTTCGCAAGGAAGAAGAGTTGCGCAAGGACGAAGCCGCTCTGCGCGGGCTGTCGAAGAGCGTCGAGGGCGGTGCGGGCGAGGTGGCCGAGAAGGGGCCGATCAAGATCCTCACCTCGTGCCCGAGCTGCCTGCAAGGCCTGAGCCGCTATACCGGTGACCTGAACAACGGGCTGCTGGAGGCCGACTACATCGTGGTCGAAATGGCCAACCGGATTCTCGGCCCCGACTGGATGCCCGACTACGTGGCCCGCGCCAACGACGGCGGGATCGAACGGGTGCTGGTGTGAACGACGGCAAAGGCCGGTTCGCGACGGTTTAGCGGCGCGGTGACGCACTACACTTTGGCTTCACTTCGACCGCGAATCTGCACCCATGGCCGGCCTCACCAGCACCACCCCGCAACCGACCGCGATCACGGTGCACCAGCAGTCGCGGGTGCTTGAAGTCGGCTTTGCCGATGGCAGCACGTTCAGGCTGCCGTTTGAACTGATGCGCGTCTACTCGCCCTCGGCCGAAGTGCAGGGCCACGGGCCTGGGCAAGAGGTGCTGCAGACCGGCAAGCGCGAAGTCGATCTGTTGGGGCTGGAGCCGGTCGGCAACTACGCGGTGCAGCCGTCGTTCTCCGACGGCCACGACACCGGCATCTTCTCGTGGGACTACCTCTACTTCCTCGGGTCGCAGCAGGACGCGTTGTGGCGCCAGTATGAGCAGCGTCTGGCAGCCGCGGGCCAGACCCGCGACGCCGCCATGCCCGCCACAACGGGTGGCGGCGGAGCCTGCGGCCACCCTCATTGAAGCGGGCCCAACGGCAATGAGCGACACCCATTTTGGCTTTCAGACTGTCGAAGAGCGCGACAAGGTCGTCCGCGTCCGCGGTGTCTTCGATTCGGTGGCGGCACGCTATGACGTGATGAACGACCTGATGTCGCTCGGCCTGCACCGCGCCTGGAAGGCCTACACCGTGGCCGTGGCGGCGGTCCGCGACGGAGACAGGGTGCTCGACATCGCGGGTGGCACCGGCGACCTGGCGCGCTCCTTCGCACAGCAGGCCGGCAGCCGCGGCATGGTGGTGCACACCGACATCAACGAGGCGATGCTGCGCCGCGTCCGCGACCGCCTGCTCGACGAGGGCCTGGCCCTGCCGACCGCCTTGTGCGATGCCGAGGCCCTGCCGTTCGCAGCCGGCAGCTTCGATCTCGTCAGCGTCGCCTTCGGGCTGCGAAACATGACCCACAAGGAGCGCGCGCTGGCCGAGATGCACCGCGTGCTGCGCCCTGGCGGGCGCCTGCTGGTGCTCGAGTTCTCCAAGGTCGCGCCGGCGCTGGCCAAGGCCTACGACTGGTACTCGTTCAAGGTCTTGCCGCGGATCGGCCAGCTCGTGGCCGGCGACGCCGACAGTTACCGCTATCTGGCCGAGTCGATCCGCATGCACCCTGACCAGCAGGCGTTGAAGACGCTGATGAAGGAGGCCGGTTTCGGCCATGTTGACGTGCACAACCTGAGCGTGGGCGTGGTCGCACTGCACGTCGGCATCAAGTGTTGAGTGCCAGCGGCGGGGCGCTGCCGGCGCGCTTTCGGGGTCGGCCGCAGCCCGGCGCCGCGGCCCGCTGACGGGAACAAAAGTCGCGCGATTCGGGTCGGAGCCGGGGCGCCTGTGGAAGCAGATTCCGCTAGTTGCAAATTGTTCACGAACTGATCGGCTTTTGCCCTACTTGTCCCCGCGTCAAGGGGTGCCGGAGGTGTCATGCTTAGCCGCTACACTCTCGCACCCTGTCGTTTGGAGGGTTTGAGTGGCTGAATCAAGCCTTGCTTTTGGGCGATCGAGGCCGATATTTCTGTGCCGCCGGTTGGGGTCGAGACCTTCGTGATTCCTGTTTGAACTTGTCGGAGTGAGCCGAGAATGAATTCGAGACGCATTGCATTTCTGCCTTCGGGACTTGGCCGTGCGGTCATCGTCGCGTCGGTGGGGTTGGCGGTTCTGCTGGCGGGGTGCGGAGACCAGAAGAGCAAGGGCGCCTCACAGGTTGCGGCCAAGGTGAACAAGGAAGAACTCTCCGTTCACCAGATCAACTTCGTGATGGAGCGCCAACAAGGCCTCAAGCCCGAGCAGGCCGAGGCTGCGAGCCAGCAGATTCTGGAGCGCCTGATCGACCAGGAACTCGCGCTTCAAAAGGCCGAGGAACTCAAGCTCGATCGCGACCCCAAGGTGGTGCAACAGATCGAAGCCTCACGGCGCGAGATCATCTCCCGCGCCTACGTCGAGCGCATGGGTGACGCCGCCTCGAAGGCAACGCCCGACGAAGTGAAGAAGTTCTTCGACGAGAAGCCGGCCCTGTTCAAGGAGCGGCGCGTCTACAGCATCCAGGAACTGTCGATCGAGGCCAAGCCCGACCAGGTCCAGACGCTGCGCAATGAACTGCAGGCCGCCAAATCAGTGCCCGACTTCCTCGAGTTCCTGAAAGCCAACAACTTTCGCTTCAACGCCAACCAGGCCGTGCGCGCTGCCGAACAGTTGCCGCTGAACATGCTCGATGCGTTTGCGAAGATGAAGGACGGGCAGTCGATGATGGTGCCGACCCCGACCGGGGCGCAGGTGATCGTGCTCGCTGGCTCGAAACTTGCGCCGGTGGACGAAGCCGCAGCGCGGCCGGCCATCGAGCAGTTTCTGCTCAATGAACGCAAACGCAAGCTGATCGACGAGAACATGAAGTCGATGCGCGCTGCGGCCAAGATCGAATATGTCGGCAAGTTTGCCGACGCTGCCGCGTCAGCGGCCGCCGCGGCTTCGGCGGCGAGCGGAGCGCAGGCAACCAACAGCGGAACCGGTACCAAATGATGATCGCCTCGACTCTCCTCGCCTTGACTCCCGCGCGTTCGGGTCAGCCTACCCGTTTGGGTTTGTCGCTGTGGGTCGCTGCCGTCCTCGGCCTGTGCGCCGCAACGGCGACCGCACAGACGCCGGCCGCAGCCGCGCCCGCCGCGTCGGCCGCCGCACCGGCGGCCGACTACCGGCTGGCGGCAGGCGATACCTTGAAAATCCTGGTCTTCCAGAATCCGGACCTCACGCTCGAGACCCGCGTGACCGAGGCCGGTGCGATCTCGTACCCGCTGCTGGGCAGCCTGCGCATTGCCGGGCAGACCGTGGCCCAGGTCGAGAAACGCATCGCCGATGGCCTGCGCGACGGCAACTTCATCAAGCAGCCGCAGGTGACGGTCAGCCTGCTGCAGGTGCGTGGCAACCAGGCGTCGGTGCTCGGCCAGGTCAACCGCCCCGGCCGCTACCCGATCGAGAGCGCCGACCTGCGCCTGACCGACCTGGTGGCTCTTGCCGGCGGGGTTTCGACCGCGGGTGGCGAGCGCCTTACCCTGGTGGGAGTTCGCAACGGCCAGCCGTACCGGGTCGAGATCGACCTGCCCAAGCTGTTTGCCGAAGGCAACCGCACCGGCGACATCATCATCCAGAACGGCGACGCGGTCTGGGTCGATCGCGCGCCGATGATCTACATCTACGGTGAAGCCCAGCGGCCGGGTGCGCTGCGGCTGGAGCGTGGCATGACGGTGATGCAAGCCCTTGCCGCGGGTGGCGGGCTCACGCTTCGCGGGACCGAGAAGGGGCTGCGCGTGCATCGCAAGGGGGAAGACGGAAAGATCGAGATCGTGCAGCCGGCGATGGATGACGCGCTGCGCGAGTCGGATGTGATCTATGTGAAAGAAAGCCTCTTCTGAGGGGACCCGAATGACGCTCTCCCAACTCCTCTCAATTCTTCGCGCGCGCTGGATACTGGCGCTGAGCGTGCTGGCGTTCACGGTGGTTGCGACGCTGGTGATCAGCTTGATGTTGCCCAAGCAGTACCGGGCCACTGCCCAGGTCGTGATCGATACGCGTCAGGATGCTATTGCTGGCACCTCCCTCCCGGGCATCAACAGCCCCACGTACGCGTTGACTCAGGTCGACATCATCAAAAGCCGGCGAGTCTTGATCCGCGCGATTCGCAATCTCAAGCTGCCGGAAACGCCAGCGATCCGTGAGGCGTGGCTGAACGCGACGAAGGGCGAGGGCAGCATCGAATCTTGGCTGGTGGACTCCATTCTCAAGACCATTGAAGTCGCGCCCTCGCCAAACTCGAACGTTGTGAGCATCAGCTTCACTTCGCAGGATCCGCGCTATGCCGCAACGATCGTCAATGCGGTCGTACAAGCCTACCTCCAGTCGATACTCGAGATGCAGGTCGACCCGGCCAAGGTCCACGCAAGTTTCTTCGAGAAGCGCGTCAAGGAGGCCCGCGACGCCCTCGAAGCGGCTCAGTCTCGCTTGTCGGCGTTCCAGCGAGACAAGGGCATCATTGCGACCGACGAGCGACTCGACGTTGAAACGTCGCGACTGAACGAACTGTCGCAGCAGGTGGTTCTGTTGCAGGTCATGCTGGCCGAGTCGTCCAGTCGTCAGGCGCAGGCCCAGGGGGCAGCCAGTGATCGCCTCCAGGATGTGGTCGGCAACCAGATGCTGTCGGGCATCAAGGTCGAGCTGGGGCGCAGCGAAGCCAAGCTGCAGGAGCTCAATTCCCGTTATGGCGACCAGCATCCGCTTGTAATTGAGCAGAAGGCCAGCATTGCCGAGATGCGCTCCCGCCTCGATCTTGAGACCAAGCGCGTGACAGGCAGTGTCGGCGTGACCAACACCATGACGCGCCAGCGTGAAGCCGAGATCCGCGCCGCGCTCGAAGCCCAGCGAGCCAAGGTGCTGAGGATGAAAGACGTTCGTGACGAGGGTGCGGTGCTGCTGCGTGACGTGGCCACTGCGCAAAGCGTCTTCGACCTCGTCTCCCAGCGTCTGAACCAGGCCAGCATGGAGAGTTTGAGTACCTTGGGAAACAACGTTTCCAGACTCAGCGAGGCTGAGGTCCCGCTGGTTTCGGCGTCACCCAACGTCGGCCTGAATGTGACGCTTGCCGCCGCCCTGGGGCTGTTGCTCGCGCTCGGCACCGGGCTGGGCGCGGAACTCATCGACCGCCGGGTGCGAACCATCGACGACGTCACTGTCGGGCTCGGCCTGCCGGTCCTCGGCGTGCTGCCGAAACCGACGGGTCGCCGAACGATGATGCGCAAGAAGCGCGCGCCGTCATTGATGCAACAAAACGTCCTGGGGCTGCCGGCCCTCGGCAAGGGGGCCTGATGGCTAAGTTCCGAGACTCAGTCAGCGCGGAGGTCGTCGCTCCCGCCGAAGGGGCGCCGCAGGCGTCTGAGCAGGGGGCCCACGAGCGCTCCATCGGCGACATCCTCAGCGAGCTGCGCAGCCTGACCACCGAACAGGTCGAAAGCATCCTGGCGCACCAGCGCGACAAGGGCATTCGCTTCGGTGCGGCGGCAGTCGCGCTCGGCCTGGCGTCGCCAGACGACGTGCTGTTTGCGCTGGCCCAGCAGTTCCACTATCCGTACGCGCCCGAATCTCAGCGCCTGCTCAGCCCCGAACTGGTGGCCCTGAACCAGCCGTTCTCGCACCAGGCCGAGGCCTTCCGCAGCATCCGCAGCCAGCTCATCATGCGGCTGAACGTCGACGGCGCCACACGCAAGGCGCTGGCCGTGATCAGCCCGGACCCGAAGGACGGCAAGACCTTCTTCTGCGCCAACATCGCAGTCACGCTCGCGCAGTTGGGCGGGCGCACGCTCGTTGTCGACGCCGACCTGCGCAATCCGCGCCAGCATGAGGTGTTCGGGGTCGAGAACAGTTCGGGCCTCTCGGGCGTGCTCTCGGGCCGCGCTGAATCGCACGTCATTCACCAGGTGCCTGGCGCGTCGAACCTGTTTGTCATGCCCGTCGGCATCACGCCGCCGAACCCGTCGGAGCTTGTCGAGCGCCCGGCGTTCGGGCTGTTGCTGCGTGAGCTGATGGCGAAGTTCGACCATGTCATCGTCGACACGCCTGCCGCCGCTTACGGCGCGGACGCGTCGGTCATAGCGGCGCGCTGTGGTGCAGCGCTTGTGCTCACCCGCTCGAACGTGTCTCGCGTTGGTGCGCTGCAAGACCTGGTCGAGACGCTTGCCACCACGCCGGCACAACTGACCGGCGTTATCGTCAACGAGTTCTGAGGATGTCCGCGATCCAACCGGACACGGGGGTCGAACCGCCGCGTCCAGCCGCCAAGACCTGGTTGCCCGCGCGGTTCGACGCTGTTGCGTTCGCGTTTGTCGCCCTCGGGTTCCTGCTGCTCTACGGGCCTACGTATTGGAATCTAGCGCACACCATCTGGGCGTCTGACGAGCAAGGCCACGGCCCCATCATTCTGGCTGTCAGTGCCTGGTTGCTGTTCGAAAAGCGCCACGACCTCGCGGCGCTTGACAGCGCACCCTCTAAGTGGTTCGGCGCGCTGGCCTTGGGATTCGGACTGCTGCTCTATGTTTTCGGCCGATCGCAGGCCATCCTCATGTTCGAAGGCGCATCGCAGATCGTGGTGCTGGCCGGGATGTTGCTGCTCTTCAAGGGCGTACCGGCAGTCAAGGTGGCCTGGTTCCCGCTCTTCTTCCTGATCTTCATGGTGCCGCTGCCGTCGATCCTGGTCGGTGCCGCCACTGGACCCCTGAAGTCTGCGGTGTCGGCCGTGGCTGGAAACCTGCTGTACGCGCTGGGCTATCCGATCGGCCGCTCTGGCGTCATCCTCACCGTTGGGCAGTATCAGTTGCTGGTGGCTGACGCTTGCGCCGGCCTTAACTCCATGTTCACCCTGGAAGCGCTCGGCCTTCTGTACATGAACCTTATGAAGTACACCTCGGCTGCGCGCAACATCACCCTTGCGTTGCTGCTGATTCCGATCTCGTTCGCCGCCAATATCGTGCGCGTGATGATCCTGGTGCTCGTGACCTATCACTTCGGTGATGCAGCCGGGCAGGGCTTCGTGCACAGCTTCGCCGGGATGGTGCTATTCATGGTGGCGCTCGTCTTGATGTTGATCGTCGACAGCCTGCTCAACCTGGTGTTCAAGGGCGATCGGAGGCGCCCATGAGCGGTTTTCGATGGAAAGCAGTCGTGTTGTGCGTCGTGATGGCCGCGTCGGCCGCGATGGCCCAGTTCGCGCGGCCAACCGTGAAGATCGCCGACAGCGGGCCGCGAGTCGACCTCGAAGTACTGTTTCCTCGTGAGTTCGGCGACTGGCGAATCGACAGTCGAACGCCGGTGATCCTGCCTTCGCCCGAATTGCAGGCCAAGCTCGACGCGATCTACAACCAGGTCTTGAGCCGAACCTACGTCAACGGCAACGGCGAGCGCATCATGTTGTCGGTGGCCTATGGGGGCGACCAGTCCGATGGCACCAGCGCCCATCGCCCGGAGGTGTGTTACCCGGCGCAGGGCTTCCAGGTCCTCGGCAATGAGGTCGGAACGATTGATCTCGACGGCCGCAGCATGCCGGTCAGACGCCTGCAGTCACGCCTCGGCGCTCGATACGAGCCCATCACCTACTGGATCGTTGTGGGCGACGAGGTGGTGACCTCGGGAACACAACAGAAGCTCGTCCAGTTGAAGTACGGCGTGCGCGGGTTGATCCCAGACGGCATGTTGGTCCGCGTCTCAAGTATCGGCACCGACGCCAAGGCAGCCTACGCACTGCAGGCTGGATTCGTGAATGAGATGGTGCGCTCGATCGAGCAAGAGCGCCGCGCTCGGATCACCGGGACCTGAGCGATGACGCAGATCCCCTCGGTAGGCCCCGGCCCAGGTTCCGCTGGGCAAGTGTCACGAGCCGGTCTGCGAGGGGCAGCGCCAGCGCTTGGCGGCGCGGCCTCCAACGAGGGGACCGTGATCGGTCGGAGGTTCAATGCCTACCGAAAGCCGTCCCTCTGGCTGAAGATTACGTTGTCGGTGATTGTGCTGATCTCCTCCATCCTGATCGCCGGTGGCGTGTCGATGGGCAACAAATACATCGCCTTCGGTTTGCTCGGCCTTTTGGGCGGAGCCATGGTGATGGTCACGCCGGTGATCGTGACCTTCTGGATCATCATCCTGCTGGCGTTCCTGATTACCGGACCTATCACCTACTTCCTGCATATCACGCAGTTCCAGTGGCTCGCTCCGGCGTTGGACGCGGCCGAGTATGTACAAGTGCTGCTGCTTATCCTGAGCGGTCGGATGCGGGGCCACACCACGCGCATTCCTGCGTTCGCGATGTGGCTCGCGGTCTATCTCTTCTGTGTGCTCTTCACCAGCGTGCTTTCCAGCATCACACTGGCAGAGGCAATCATGGCCTCGCGCTACAACATCTTCGTCTGGGGCGCGATGATGGTGTTCCTGGTCGGGGTGGTCCAAGACTCGACGATCGATCAAATCTGGCGGCTGCTGCTGGCGATCGCGTGGCTGCAATTCCCGATGGCGGTCTACCAGTACAAGTTCGTCGCCTCCAAAAGGTCGAGCGGTGAGATACAGAGCGAAGCACCACCGTGGGACGCCATCGTAGGTACCTTTCCGGGCACGGACACCGGCGGTGGCAATAGCGCTGCCATGGCCATGTACTTGCTGGTGATGATCATCCTGACGGTCGCTTTGTGGCGCGAGGGTCGCATGAAGGGCTGGGCCACTGCGGGGTTCGTGACCTTGGCACTCGGCACCATCAGCCTCGCCGAGGTTAAGGCGGTGGTGTTGCTGATCCCGGTTGGATTGAGCCTCTACTACTACAAGGATGTCCTGCGCAAGCCATTCGAGACGGCTTTCGCCATCGGCCTGTCATGCGTGTTGATGGTCGGGATTCTCTACGGGTACCAGAAGCTCCACTACGACAGTATCGTGGCGTCGCCCGTGGCCGACAACTACGGGTACACCGTGTTCGACCGCATCATGCAACAGCTCAATCCGGAGGGAAAGAGCGACGGCAACAACCGGCTCGGCCGGGTGACACTGCTTATCCAGTGGTGGGACGAAATTCCGGGCCGCGGTGATGTGCAGCACACCCTGTTCGGGCATGGCGTCGGAACGACGCAGAGCTCCAAGATCGGCGTCGGGTCGCTGGTGCAGCGTTGGGGTGACGTCGGGCGTACTTCACTCCTCATTCTGTTGTGGGAAACGGGCCTGATGGGCACCCTGGCCTACGTGATGATGCTGGTCTCGTCTGCCTATCTGTCGCTGAAGATGGCTGGCAACGTGCGAATACCCGACCGACACCGGGTGTACCTGCGCGTTGGTTCGATCGGACTGGTCCTGTTCCTGCTGACGCTGCCCTACAAACCCTTCGCAGTGCGCCTTTTCCCGACCATGCTCTTGATGATCACCATGATGGGCCAGGCTTTCTATTGGGCGAACCGGCTGGCCAACGAGGACCACCGCTCTCGTCTGGCCCGCCTGACCGGGAAATGAGGCCGAACTTCATCGGCATTGGTGCCCAGAAGTGTGCGACCACCTGGGTCTATCGGGTGCTCGAGGATCATCCCGGCGCGGTATTGAGCGATCCGAAGGAACTGCACTTCTTCTCGAGCCATTTTGATCATGGCTACCAGTGGTACGAGAGGCACTTCCCAGACCAGCCCGCTGCGAAGGCGGTGGGCGAGTATTCGACAACGTATCTCTACAGCGCGGATGCGGCGGCGCGGGCCTACGCCTACGCACCGAAGTTCCGGCTGATCGTGACTCTCCGCGATCCGGTCGCCCGGGCTTACTCGAACCATCTGCACGAGGTTCGCTCGGGACACATCACGTCTGCGGATCGGACCTTTGAAGCTTGCGAAGCCGACAACCCGATGTATGCGGCCCAGAGCCGCTACGCGGAGCAACTGAAGAAGTGGCTGGCGTTTTTTCCGCCTGAACAGATCCTGGTGTTGTTTCAGGAGGAGATCGCCACCGATCCCCGAATGCAAGCGGTCAGGCTGTATCGGTTTCTGGGCCTCGACGAAGCTCATGTCTCGCCATTTCTTCATGAGCGTGTCAACGTCAGCGCCGTCGATCGGTCAGGCTTGGCACGTGGTGCGTTGCGTGTCGGCGCCATGGCGCTGCGCCGTTTCGCGGGAGAGCGCTTCGTTCGCGACCTGAAGACGCATCCCGTGATCAAGCGTCTGCGTGGAGCCAACAAACAGGACCTGACCGAACTCATCGCCCCACTTCGACCTGAAACGGAGGCGCGGTTGCGCCTCCAACTGGCCGACGACATGCGCGAGCTTGCGCAGTTGCTCGGACGGTCGGAACTGCCCTGGACATCTTGGCGACTGTTAGCTTCATGAAGGCCGGTCTTCCAAGTCCGGCGTTGGCCGGTGTCGGGCAGCCGCTGGTTTCGATCCTTGTCAAGACGTTGAACGAGGCGGCGAATATTGAACGATGCGTTCGCTCCTGCCTGGCGGCGCTGGACGGCATCGACGGCGAAGTCATCGTCGCTGATTCGTTGTCCGACGACGAGACCGTGGTCCTGGCCTCACGGTATCCGGTTCAGGTCGTGCAGTTGCGGCACCGGCGTGATCGGGGTTGCGGTGTTGGAGCGCAACTGGCCTACCAGCATTCGCGCGGAAAGTACGTCTACGTCATCGACGGCGACATGGAGTTGCCGCCAGACTTTGTCCGCGAGGCGTTGGCCGTGATGGAACGCGAGCCACGCGTGGGCGGTGTGTCCGGTCAACTGGAGGAACTGCATCCAGATACCGACCTCGCCCGCATTCGCGGCAAGCGTCGTCGTTCGGCACATGCCGGTGTCGGCCCAGTGCAGGCCTTGCATGGCGGCGGCCTCTACCGGCGAGAGGCCATCGACGATGCGGGGGGGTACCTGACTCACCCGTCGCTGCACGCGCATGAAGAGTTCGAACTGGCGCTTCGTCTGCGAGCGCGCGGCTGGTCATTGATCCGTATTGCCGCGGTCTCGATGCGTCATGCCGGCCACACGGACGCAGCGTTCAGCTTGCTGCTTCGGCGATGGCGGTCCGGCTACGCGTACGGTTCGGGCGAATTGATTCGTCTGACTGCGGGGCAGCCCTACTTTGGGCGTGTGCTGCGCACGTTTCCTTTCCACTTTCTGGCCTGGGCCTGGTGGCTTGTGGCTGTGGTGTCGATCGCGCTACTGCCGTGGAACCCTTGGGCCGCCGGGATCGCGCTGTTCGCAAGTCTGCTGCCGATCCTGGGCATGATGGTGGTCAAGCGCAGCGCCTTCCTGGGCCTCTACGCTGTGGCAGGCTGGCACGTATTTGCCGCAGGCGCCGTTGTGGGAGCGGTTCGACTGCGTGGCGGCGACGCGACGCGGGCCATCAAGTTCACGCAGATTCACCCGCCTCCTGTGGCGGGGCTGCCCCCGGCATCCGGCGGGCAACAGGGTGCCGACGGCGCGCAGACCGACGGTTCGGATTGCGGGCTGCAGCCCGACGACCCAGCACCCGATGCTCATCCGCGCTCCGGTTCGAGAGCCGATCCCAATCCGTACAACGCCAAGCAGGTCAGGAAGGGCCTGCTCCAGTTCATGTCCGGGCGTCTCTATGCGGGCGTCATTCAGATCACACTGATCGCACTCTATGTCCGCCACATGATCCTGGAGGATTACGCGGCCTACACCACCTTCACCGCACTCGGCGGGCTCTTGTCGAGCCTGTCGCTGATAGGCCTGGAGCGTGCTGCCATGCGCTACTTTCCAGAGGCCCGCCTGTCGGGCAGCGTCGAAGGTTTACGGCGGCTGATCCGCACGCTGACCCTGGTTCGTGTTTCTGTGATGCTCGTGATCATTGCCGGCGTGCTGACGTTCTCCGAGCCCCTGCTGCGCTTGTTGCAACTGGGCGCCTACGGCACCACTCTTTGGGTCGCAATGTTCTACATCGTCGGCAGTTCGATCACCGGCTATCAAAGGTACACGTTGCAGTGCCTGATGCTGCAGCGGGAGTTGACAATCAGCCTTGTTGTACAGATGACGGTGCAACTGGCGATCGTATTGATGCTCATTTGGCGGTTCGATACGATGACCGCTGCGGCCGGATTGGGCTCGATGGCCATCGCAATCTGGCTGCAAGCCGCGATCCAGTGGGTGGCCTTTCGTCGCTGCATGAAGAGCCTCTCGGCCGATCCCGCGTCGAGTGGTGGCAACTGGCGCCCCGACTACCGCGAGATTCGCCGCTATGCGATCGTGAATGGCTATTCGTCAACCTTGCGCCAATTGACTGGCAAGTACTCTTTGCGGCTGGTGGGCGCGACCTACCTGCCGCCGGGTGCGATCGCTGCGTTCGGATTCTTCCAGGCATTGAGCGAGCGAGTGCGGCCCTACCTGCCGATCTTCCTGACTCGCACGCTGATCGAGCCCGTGGCCATGGCGCACTACCTGCGCGAGCGTGACTTCGGCAGCTTCAATCGCGTGATGTCCGTTGCCCTGAAGCTGAACCTGCTCGTCATTGCGCCGCTGGCGAGCTGGTTGGCATTTGCGGGAACTCCGGCGCTCAGTGCATTGACCGGGGGCAAGTTCATCGACTACGCGTGGGTAGCGCTGGTGATCCTGTTGGCGTTGATTTCCACCAGCCACTGGGCCGTGCTTGAGTTGACGGCCAATGCGATCGGTCAAAGCGGGTTGCTGGCCCGGGGTACCACGCTCGCAGCGTTGCTCACGCTCGCGTTTCTCGTGGTCTCGCAGCCTTGGGCCGGCGTGCTCGGCCTGGCACTCACCGGCCTGCTGAGCACCTTGATCGGCAACGTATTCGTGGTCTGGCGGCTCCGCAGCGCGGGCTTCGCCTATCGAGTGGACTACGCCGGTGCTTCGCGTATCGCGCTCAACGCCGCGCTTGCCGGCGCAGCGGGCTACGGGGTGGCTTGGCTGGCAGGGCCCTCGTTCGCGTTGGCCGGGTCGATTGCAGCGCTGGCGACAACGGTCCTCTGCTTCGCTGGGTTCGGGCTGTTGAATCGCCCATTTCCGTCGGACGAGTGGGACATTCTCAAACGCATCCTGCCCCGCAAATTGCAACGGCGGATCAAGTCGCAATGACGCTCCTTTGCCCGTTGTCGCTAACGTCGCCACCGCGTGACGCGGGGGCTTGTCAACTGCGCGGGGCGGCCCCGCTCAGAACACATCGGATACCTGAGGTCAACGAGCAATGAAGCCTACCGACATGCCGATTGACCACACCTCTGCGCACCCCGGCGGCGGCTCCCCTTCCGGTGGACCTGACGTGTTCTTGATGGGCGTGTCGAAAGCGGCTTCGACCTGGATCTATCGTTGCCTGCAGGAACATCCCGGTGTCTTTGTTCCGAAGTCGGACTCCTTGCGGTTTTTTG
>JANOVJ010000589.1:0-7965 GCA_031417295.1 bacterium
GCCAAGCTGGCCGAGATCGAGCAGAAACAGGCGCTGGCGAACGTGGCCGGCGCTTAGCGGCCAATGGCTAGCGGCTCATTTCGCGAACGAATCCTTCAACGTCGCCGTCCGGTTGAACACCAATCGCCCGGCGGCGTGATCGACGCGGTCGGCGACGAAGTAGCCGTGGCGCTCGAACTGGAACCGGTCTTCCGGCTGCGCCGCGGCGAGTGACGGTTCGACCACCGCGGTGACCACCCGCTTGCTGTTCGGGTTCAGGCTGGCCATGAAATCGCGCCCGCCCAGGTCGGGCTGTTCTTCGGTGAAGAGCCGCTCGAACAGGCGCACTTCGGCGGCCACGCCGTCGTGCGCCGCGACCCAGGTGATCACGCCCTTGACCTTGACCGCGTCGGCGCCCGGCGTGCCGCTCTTGGTGTCGGGCACGAGCAGCGCCTGCACTTCGATCACGTTGCCGTCGGCGTTGAGCGTGCAGCCGCTGCACTCGATCACGTGGCCGTACTTCAGCCGCACGCGGTTGCCGGGAAAAAGGCGGAAGTAGCCCTTGGCCGGCACCTGCATGAAGTCGTCGCGCTCGATCCAGAGCTCGCGGCTGATGCCGAATGCGCGCCGGCCACGCTCGGGCTGCGCGGGGTGCACCGGCGCGCTGCAGGCGTCGATGTGGCCCGCGCCCATCAGCGCGTCCCAGTTCGTCAGCACGAGTTTCAACGGGTCGAGCACCACCATCGCGCGCGCGGCCTTCGGGTCCAGGTCGTCGCGCAGCGCGATGTCCAGGCTCGCGCAGTCGGTCCATCCTCCTGCCTTGCTGGTGCCGGCACGGTCGCACATCAGGCGGATCGCATCGGCCGTGTAGCCACGCCGGCGCAGGCCGACGATGGTGGGCATGCGCGGGTCGTCCCAGCCTTCGACGGTGCGCTCTTCCACCAGTTGGCGCAGGCGGCGCTTGCTGGTGATCACATAGGTCACGTTGAGGCGCGCGAATTCGTACTGGTGCGGGCGCGGTTGCGCCAGCAGGCCGAGCGTGCACAGGTTGTCGAGCAGCCAGTCGTAGAACGGCCGCTGGTCTTCGAACTCCAGCGTGCAGATGCTGTGGGTGATGCACTCCAGCGCGTCCTCGATCGGGTGCGCGTAGGTGTACATCGGGTAGATGCACCAGCGGTCGCCGGTGTTGTGGTGCGTGGCGCGCTTGATGCGGTACAGCGCCGGGTCGCGCAGGTTGATGTTCGGGCTCGCCATGTCGATCTTCGCGCGCAGCACGGCGGCGCCGTCGGCGAGTTCGCCGTCGCGCATCTGGCGAAAGCGCGCCCCGTTCTCGGCCGGCGTGCGGGTTCGGTGCGGGCTGTTGGTGCCGGGGGTGTTGAAGTCGCCGCGGTGGGCGCGAATCTCGTCGGCGCTCTGTTCATCCACATAGGCGAGGCCAGCTTCGATCAGCGCCTCCGCAGCGCGGAACATGAAGTCGAAATAGTCGCTCGCGTGGTACAGGTGGCTGCTGCCGTTCGCGTCCCACGAAAAGCCCAGCCAGCGCACTGACTCCAGGATGCTGTCGACGTACTCCTGTTCCTCCTTCTCGGGGTTGGTGTCGTCGAAGCGCATGTGGCAGACGCCGCCGTAGTCCTGCGCCAGGCCGAAGTTGAGGCAGATGCTCTTGGCATGGCCGATGTGCAGGTAGCCGTTCGGCTCGGGCGGAAAGCGGGTGCGGATGCGCGCCGGGTCGAGCGGGCCTGCGGCCTGGTGCGCGGCGTCACCCGGCGAGCCGGCGAAATGGCGCTGCGCGTAGGTGCCGGCTTCGAGGTCGCGCTCGATGATGGCGCGCAGGAAGTTGCCGGGCTTGGTCTCGTCTTTGTGGGGGGCGCTCATGGGCCGGGGCCGGCGCGTTCAGCGCGGCATCGCAGAGGGGGAGCAACCGATTCTATCGGCGCCACCCCGTAGGGGCGGGTTCAACGCTTGCGCTGGAGGCGCTCGATCTCGTTCTTCAGCATCCGTTCGCGCACCCCGTCGCCTCGCAGGTTGATGAAGGTCACGAGGCCGTGGATCGAGAGGCCGATGCCCCAGCCCAGCAGCGGCCAGACGTGCCAGCGGCCGGTGCCCGACACCAGGCTGATCGCGAACAGCCCCAGGTTCACGAGCACGTAGACCCCGGCATGGGTATAAAAGCCCATCTTCAGCCCGACGCGGCGCCGGGCCTGGGCTTCGATGTCGTCGGGCGCGGGGGAGTCGTTCATGGCATCGCTCATGGCGTGGTTCCTTGCAGGTTCAATTGCCGCACCGCCGCGATGGCGGCCTGGTGCGCGATGGGGTCGAGTGTGATCGCAATGTGGCCGAGCTTCGGCAGCACCGTGACCGGGATCGGCGGCGACCCGGCGGCGAAGACTTGCATGAACCGGTCAGCGTAGAAGGCTTCATCGCCTTGCCCGGCCAGCAAGGCCATCGGGCGTCGCACGGCCGCGATGTCGGCAGCATAGTCCGGCCGTGGCCGGAAGTTCTGCGCCAGCGCGAACGAGTACTGCGCCGTCAGCAACGCCCGGTCGGCGTCCTGCACCGCAAACGCGACGACGGGCAGGTCGTTGAACGGCGTCAGACCGAGGCGGTTCAACAGCGTGAGGGCCACGATGCGCGGGATGCCCACGCTGACCCAGCCGCCACTGTCCTGCCGTTGCGTCGGCGCATCCTGGCTCAGGAACGGCGACAGGAGCAGGTAGTTGTCGAGCAGTGTTTGGCGTTCTTCGCTGGCGAAGCGGAGCGCGAAGCCGCCGCCGGACGAGAAGCCCGCCAGCGTTCGCGGCGCCGCCGGCGTGACGGCGTTCAAGAAGTCCTCGATGTCGTCCTCCAGTTGGCCGATGTAGGCGATGCGTCCCCGCGCGCCCGATGTGCCATGGCCGCGCAGGTCGAGCGCATAGGCGGCGAAGCCGTCGCGGGCAAAGGCTTGCGCCAGCGGGTGCATGCTGGTGCCGGTGGCGGAAGAGCCGTGGACCAGCACCACGCTGCCGCGGCCTGGCCCTGCGGCCGGCGCGTAGCGACGAAAGGCCAGCGGCGTGCCGTCGCGGGCGCTGAAGCGCTCGATGGCCGGCAGGCCGCCGAAGTCGACGCCCTTGAAGGGCTGCGAGATGCTGGCCATGGCTTCGGGCTGGCCGGGGCCGCCAAAGGCGATCGCCGCTGCCAGCGCCGCCGTGACGACGCCGAGCGCGACCCACAGGCCGGTGCCGATCACAGCCCCAGCCCCTGCTGCCACAGCAGGTTGCCCAGGAAGCGCCCGGGCAGCAGTGTGAACAGCCCGGCGACGATGCAGGCGCCGATGTACAGGCGCGTCATCGTGCGCCGATGGGCCTCAACCTGCCCGGTGCGGATGCGCCAGATTCCCAGCGGCAGGAAGATCGCAGTCACGACCGTGAGCAGATGGATCGGCGTGTAGCCGCCGATGTTGGGGAAGTGGGTGTCGCGAATGAACGCGCTGGTCAGCGTGGTGCCGCCCAGCAGCAGCACGAACGACCAGCCCAGCACGCGGTGGCTGAACGTGCCTTTGCGGCGTGCCATCACAATGCCTCCGGCGACGAGTGCAAGAACGGCGCAGGCCAGGTGAAAGGCGATCAGCGGATGCTGCTGGGTGAGCTGGATGAAGGCTTGCATCGAACGTTTCTCGAAGTCACGACAGCGCCAGTCTGGCCCGGTCCGCGCGGCGGCGCGCGCGCGCTGCGACGAAGCGCCGGCCGGCGGCGCGAACCGCCGCTACATCGCCTTGAAACGATGCGCGTACAGCCGGCTCACCGCCAGCCGGTCGCCGTGCCCGGCCAGCGTCAGCGTGAGCTTGCCCGCCTCGTCACGCAGCGCGCTGGCGATCGCATCGCTGCGCACCACCGTGCCGCGATGAATCTGCCAGAAGCGCAGCGGGTCGAGCTGCGGCAGCAGTTCGCGCAGCGAGGCGCGGATCAGGTGCTCGCGCCCGGGCGTGATCACGCGCAGGTACTTGTCGGCGGCCTCGAAGTACAGCACCGTGTCGACGGGCACCATGTGGACGGCGTTGCCGACGCCGACCGGGATGACTTGCAGCCGCTCGGCCGGCGCTGCCACGGGCGCGGCCAGGCCGGGCGCTTGCAGCAACTGGCGCAACTGTTCAACGGCGGCTTGCAGCGCAGGCGGCGCGGCCGCAGGGGCCTGGCTGCGCTGCTGTTGCAGCCCGGCCTGCAGGCGAGCACAGGTCTGCGCCAGGCGCTCGGTCTGCACGGGCTTGAGCACATAGTCCACCGCCGCATGATCGAAGGCCTGCACCGCGTAGTGGTCGTAGGCGGTCACGAACACCAGCAGCGGGAATGGTGCGCTGCCGGGGCCGCCCGGCCAGTCCTCGGCCAAGGCCTGCGCGGCTTCCAGCCCGCTCAGCCCCGGCATGCGGATGTCGAGGAACAGGACCTGCGGTTGCAGCGCCAGCGCCTGCTCGACGGCCGCCGCACCGTGGGCCACGCTGGCGACGATGCGCAGTGCCGGCCACAGCCGGGCCAGTTCGGCCTGCAGGCTGGCGGCGAGCAGCGGCTCGTCTTCGGCGATGAGGGCGGTGGCGGCGATCACAGCGGCAGGGTCAGCGTGGCCAGCGTGCCGCCTTCGGCCTCCTGTGCGGGCGTGAGTTCGAGGCTCGCCGCGGGGCCATAGAGCGCGGCCAGGCGTTCGCGAACTTGTTCCAGGCCGAAGCCGCTGCCGGACTGCGCAGCAACCGGCGCGAGGCCGGCGCCGGTGTCGCGCACGCGCAGCACGAGACGCCCGCCTTCGTGCGCCGCGCTCACGTCGATGCGCCCGCCCTGCACGTGCGGCTCCAGGCCGTGCTTGATCGCGTTCTCGACCAAGGGCTGCAGCAGCAGGGTCGGCACCGGCAGCGCGGCCAACGCATCCGGGAGCGTCAGCCGGGTTTGCAGGCGCGCGCCCATGCGCACCTGCATCAGCGCCAGGTAGTCGGCGAGCCGCGCGAATTCGTCGGCCAACGGATGGGTGCTGGCGCGCGAGGCGTCGAGCGTGGCGCGCAGGAAGAGGATCAGCCGGTCGAGCATGGCCGTCGCGCGCGGCGGGTCGGTGCCGATCAGCGCGCGCAGGTTGGCCAGGGTGTTGAACAGCATGTGCGGCTCCAACTGCGATGCGAGCAGCTTCAGCCGCTGCTCGGCGGCCAGGCGCTCGGCCTGTGCGGCCTGCGCGTCGCTGGTGGCGAGGCGCCCGCGCGAATAGAAGAAGTAGGTGGCGGCGATGCCGGGGATCAGCGAGAACAGCAGCACCGCGGCGAACGAGCGCAGGCTGGTCTCGCCCGGGTGTGGGCCTGGGTCGCCGAGCACTTGCTGGGCGACGAACAGACCGACCGTGTAGCCCACCAGCGTACCCAGCGGCAGCACGAGCGACATCCAGCCCCAGCCCGGCCACCCCGCTTGCGCCTGGCCGCTGCCGCCGGGCGCGGCGCGGTGAACCCAGCGCGCTGCGAGCAGCCGGCCGCCGTCGATGAAGAACCAGCAAGCCAGGGAGATGCAGACGGCGTGGGCCAGCGTTCGCGCGAAGCTCTTCTGGAACAGCGCGGCCAGGCAGAGTGCGACGACCAGCGCGATGCCCAGGGTCAGCAGCCCGCGCACACCGAAGTGGTTCAGGCGCGACGGATGCAGCGGCTCGGCAGGCGTTGAGATCATGGCCGTGAATTCTGGCCGCGATGGCGGCGCGGAGCCAGCCGATGCGACGTGGCACCCGCCAGCCGGCGCGAACGGCGCCCGGCTGGCGCCATCGGCTGGCAGGCGCTCAGCCGCTCAGCCCGCCGTCTCGAAGCGCGCCCGCAACGCCTCGATGCGGGCCCGGTTGGCGCCCTGGTCGCCATGCCCGATGCGCGAGGCCGAGCGAACCTGGATCACGCCGCCGGCCGGGTCGAGCCAGAACTCCACGTCATCGACATAGCCCATCAGCGGCGTGGTGTAGGTGGCGTAGAGGTAGCCCGGCTCGCTCTTCACGAGCTTCGCGCCCGGTGTGGCTTCGACCAGCGCCTTCAGCCGCGCCAGCGCGGCGTTGCCGTCATCGCTGAAGCGCAGCGGCGCGATCTGCGCTTCGGCGTGGCGTGGGTTGTCGGGGTGCAGCGCGGCCTGGCTGCTGACGCTGTTGGGCGTGGTGGCCGGCGGCTTCAGGCGGCCGTCGCGCACGCCCAGATCGGCCGGCGCGCTGCCCTGGAGAAAGCCGAGTTGGCCGGCGGCGATACCGCCCACCACGGCCACGGTGATCGCAATCACCAGCCACTTGACGATCCACATGGGAGACCTCGTTGAGTCGACGACGGGCGATTGTGCGTCAGCCGGTGGCGTGGCACCCGCCCGGCCCGGCCCGGCCGGCGCGTCAGGCATCACTGCAGTTGCAGCGCGCGGATCTGGTCGAGCTTGGCTGCGTACAGGTCGTGGTCGCCGCGCGTGGTGCTGCTCTCCATCGCCAGCGCGAGGTGCTTGCGCGCGAGCCTGGCGTCACCGAGTTTCGCGTAGGCCAGGGCCAGCGCGTACTGGAACTCGTGGTAGTACGGCGCTCGGGCCACCTCGCGCGCGAACAGGTCGCGCGCGGCCGCGTAGTCGCCGCTGCGCATGGCCACTTGGCCGCGCTCGAAAAAGATGAACGGCGGCTCGGTTTCGAGCTGCGCCAGCCGCCGCTTGAGGCTGCCGGCCTCGGCCCCGCGGCCCTGGTCAGCGAGCAGTTGCGCCAGATTCGACAGGATCTGCGGATTGTTCGGTTCCCGCGTCAGCGCATAGGCCAGCGCGTGTTCGGCCTCGGGCAGGTTGCCGTGGCGACGGTAGACGACGCCGAGCGTGTTGTAGCCGCGCGTGAACGACGGGTCCTGCACGATCGCCTCGCGGGCCCACCAGTAGGCGTCGTTCAGCCGCCCACGGGCGAGCGATTCGGCCGCCCGGTTGTTCATGTACATCGCGATCACGGTGCGCTCGGCAACCTGGCGCACGCGCTGTTTGCTGGTGTCCTGCGGCGGCAGGAAGTCGACCGTCAGGACCTCGGGGTAACGCGCCGTGCCAACGAAGTCGCTCAAGCGCCGGCCCAGGCTCAGGTTGATGTGGTCGACGACAAAGTGGATGTCGCCGCTGCGGGCCAGGGTCTCGTCGGTGTAGAGGCTCTGGTACTGCACCGACAGGCCCAGGCCCTTGGCGAACGCCGCGGTCATGATGACCAGCGACAGGCAGTTGCCCGAGCGCGCCTCGAACGCCTGCGCCGCGTTGCGGGTCAGTGCCGAGTCGTACTCCAGCCGCAGTTCGCCCTTGCTGTACAGCGCGTCGATCAGAGCCTGCTGGCGGCCCTGGGTGCGCATCTTGTCGGTGATCTCGCGGTCGAGGTAGCGCTGCATCGCCGGGCTGATCGCGAACACGGCCTCGGGGCGGATCGGTTCGGACGCCGCCGCGAACTGCGCGTCGCTCAAGAATCCGCCCACAGGCAAGGGCTCGGGCGGCGTGGCGCAAGCCGCCAACAACGCACTCAGCAGCAGCGCAGCCCAGGCATTCATCCGGCATCTCCCGGCGCGGCCGCGGGATGCGCGGCCGGGCTTGCGTCGGCCCACTCCGGCCGATCCAGCCGGTCCGACCGAGTCGGCCAACGCTTCATCGTAGTCCCAAAGGCCCGGCAAGGACAGGGGATCGGCCCGGCCAAAGCCCGACGGCTCACTAGCGTCGGCGCGAGCCCCCCAGCAGCGATCCGAGCACACCGCGCACGATTTCGCGCCCGACGGTCGAGCCCATGGTGCGCACTGCCGACATCGCGGCGGTTTCGGCCAGGCCCGCATGCTTGCCACCGCGCGGGCCGGTGCTGCCGAACAGCACGTCTTTCAGGCTGCCGAAGAGCCCGCCATCGGACGCTTCGGCCGCGCCGGCCGGGGCACCCCGCGCGGCTTCATCGGCCAGGCTGCCTGGCGCGTCGGCGCGGGCGGTCGCGGCCTGGCCCTTGAGCTTCTCGAACGCCGACTCGCGATCGACCCCCTTC
>JANOVJ010000590.1:0-3406 GCA_031417295.1 bacterium
GGAAGGCTCGTGGCCTCGCGCGCAGCGCGATTCGTAAACTGACTCGTCGCGGATGTTTGAGCGCAGTGAGCGCAGCGAACGCAGCGAGTTCGGCGACGGGCCACGAGACAGAGCATCGGAGGGAAGTCGGCGCGCAGCGCCGACCGCCAGCGATGAAGCGGAGTGGCCTGTCCGGGCGCGCCTTTGCCGCTCCGGCCTGTGCATGCGGTGCGAACGACAACGGCCTCATCGGGGCCGCATGCTGGCCACAAAGCGACAAGAGCATGGGCCTGCTCCACCTCAGCCCCCCTCCGATCCCGCCGCCGGCCCTGAGGCGCTGGCGGCCTTCGCCTGTGCTTTCGCCTGAGCCTTCGCCGCCGCCTTGGCCTTTCGCCGTTCGGTCCACTGGTCGAAGATGTAGAAGAACAGCGGCACGTACAGCATCGCCAGCGTGGTCTCGCCGATCATGCCGCCGATGATGCCGGTGCCGATGGAGTGCCGTGCGTTCGCGCCGGCGCCGACCGCGATCGCCAGCGGCAGGCAGCCCACCGCGAACGCGAGCGAGGTCATGATGATCGGCCGGAGCCGCTGCTCGCCGGCCAGCACGGTGGCCTCCATGATGGTCTTGCCCTGCTTGCGGAAATCGACCGCAGCCGAAACGCGCAGCACCGCGTTCTTTGCGCCGAGGCCGATCAGCACCAAGAGGCCGATCTGGAAGTAGACATCGTTCTCCAGCCCGCGGATGTAGTTGGTCAGCAGCGCGCCGAGCACACCGAACGGAATGGCCGTCATCACCGCGCCGGGCAGCGTCCACGACTCGTACTGCGCGGCGAGCACCAGGAACACGATCAACAGCCCGAACACGAAGGCGAGCGACGAGGTGCCGCCGGACTGAACCTCCTCGAAAGCGAGGCCCGACCAGGCGAATGCATAGCCCGGCGGCAGTTCGCGGCCGAGTTGTTCCATCGCCGCGATCGCCTGCCCCGTGCTGTGGCCCGGCGCCGGGTTGCCGATCACTTTCGCCGCGGGGAAGCCGTTGAAGTGCGGCAGGATGTCGGGGCCCGCCGTCCACTGCGTGGTGACCACCGCCGAGAGCGGCACCATCTTGCCCTGGTTCGAGCGCGTGTACAGCCGCGTCAGGTCGGCCGGCGTCTGGCGGAACGCGGCGTCGGACTGCACGATCACCCACCAGACGCGGCTGAACTGGCTGAACTGGCTGGCGGTGAGCGAGCCGAACTGGGCCTGGATCGCGCTGTAGACGTCTTGCACCTGCACCCCGAGCAGCGTCGACTTGTCGCGGTCCACATCGGCGCGCAGTTGCTGCGAGCTGGCGTTGAAGGTGGTGTTGAGCCCAGCCAGTTCGGGCCGCGCGCGTGCCTTGGCGAGGAAGGCCTGCGTTTGCACCGCCAGCTCGACCGGGCTGCCGGCGGCGGTGTCCTGGATCCAGAATTCGAAGCCGCCGGTGGTGCCGATGCCGGGGATCGCGGGCGGCGCGATCGGCAGCACCACTCCCTCTTCGATGTGCTTGGCCTGTTCGTAGAACGCGGTCAGGATGGCGCGCGCGTTCTGCTCGCGCGCCGTCTCGACCGTGGCATAGCGTTCCTTGAAATCGGTGAAGGTGATGAAGAAGGTGGCGGCCGTGGTCTTGAAGCCGCCGTCGATCAGGCTGTAGCCGGTGATCATCGAGCGCCGGTCCACGCCGGGGATCTTGGCCAGGATCGCATCGACCTTTTCCGCCACGGCCTGCGTGCGGTCGAGGCTGGCCGACTGCGGCATGATGATCGCCACCATCGCGTAGCCTTGGTCCTCCTGCGGCACGAAGCTCGTCGGCAGCACGCTGAACAGATGCCAGATTCCCCACAGGAACACGCCGAGCAGCACGAAGGCAATCAACATCCGCTTGATGACGAATTCGACCGCGTGGCCGAAGCCGCGCGTCACCGCATCGACCTGGCGGTTGAACCAGGCGAAGAAGCCGCGCTGCGGCGGCGGGTTGTGCTTGAGCAGCAGCGCGCACATGGCCGGCGTGAGCGTCAGCGCAACGAAGCCCGAGACCGCGACCGAGATCACGATGGTGATCGCGAACTGCTTGTAGAGCTGCCCGGTGGTGCCGGGCAGGAACGCGGCGGGCACGAACACCGAGGCCATCACCAACACCACAGCCACCAGCGACGAGCCGATCTCGCTCATCGCCTTGAGCGTGGCCTCCTTCGGCGGCAGGTGGTCCTGGTGCATGATCCGTTCGACGTTTTCGACCACCACGATCGCGTCATCGACGACCATGCCGATCGCCAGGATCAGGCCGAACAGCGTGAGCAGGTTGATCGAGAAGCCGAGCGCCAGCATGCCGGTGAAGGTGGCGACCAGCGCAACGACGATCGCCACCGCGCAGATCAGCGTGGTGCGAAAACTCTGCAGAAACAGGTAGACCACCAGCACCACGAGCACCATCGCCTCGGCCAGCGTCTTGAGCACCTCCTCGATCGACAGGCGCACGAAGTCGTTGGTGTCGAGCGCCACGTCGTAGGTCATGCCCTCGGGGAAGCGCGGCTGCATGTCGGCCAGCATCTTGCGCACCGCGGCCGACACCACCAACCCGTTCGCACCCGGCTGCTGGTAGATGGCGATGAAGGTGGCTGGCGCGTTGTTGAGCTTGCTCTCGACGATGTACTGGCGGAGGCCAATCTCGGCCCGCGCCACGTCGCCCACGCGCACGATCGCGCTGCCATCCTGGCTCGCGCGCAGGATGATCTTTTCGTACTGCCGCGGGTCGGTGAACTGGCCCTGCGTCACCACCGGAAACGTCAGTTGCACCGGGCCGGCGTTGGGTTGCTGGCCCACTTGGCCCGCGCCGAACAGCGCGTTCTGGGTGTTGACGGCGTTGGCGATGTCGGTCGTGGTGATCGCCAGCGAGGCCATCCGGTCCGGGTTCATCCAGATCCGCATCGCCTGGTCGGGCACGCCCATGATCTGCGCCTGGCCGGCGCCGGGCACGCGCTTCAGCGCATCGAGCACGTAGACGTTGGCGTAGTTGGCCACGTAGTCGGCGCTGTAGCGGCTGCCCTGGCCGGTGATGGCCAGCAGCATCATGATCGTGGCCGACTTCTTCTGCACCGACACGCCCTGCTGCGTGACGGCCGCGGGCAGCTGCGGCAGCGCCAGGTTGACGCGGTTCTGCACCTGCACCTGCGCGATGTCGGGGTCGGTGTTCAGCGCGAAAAACACGGTCAGCGTCAGCTGGCCGGTGGCCGAACTGGTGCTGCTCATGTAGAGCATGTTGTCCACGCCGTTGATCTGCGCTTCGATCGGCGAGGCCACGGTGTCGGCCAGCGTCTTCGAATCGGCGCCCGGGTAGGTGGCCTGCACCGTCACCTGCACCGGGGTGATGGCCGGGTATTGCTGCACCGGCAGCACCGTCATCGACACC
>JANOVJ010000591.1:0-2602 GCA_031417295.1 bacterium
AAATGGTGATGCCTGGCGACAACGTCAGCATCACGGTCAAGCTGATCAACCCGATCGCGATGGAAGAGGGCCTGCGCTTCGCCATCCGCGAAGGCGGCCGTACCGTCGGCGCCGGAGTCGTGGCCAAGATCATCGAGTAAGCAGGTTGCCAAGTCAGTCCACAGGGGCGTAGCTCAATTGGCAGAGCGCTGGTCTCCAAAACCAGAGGTTGGGGGTTCGATGCCCTCCGCCCCTGCCACCTTCGGGTGATGGCCTGATCTGCCGCCAAGCGGTGGCAGTTTGTAGTCGGAGCGGCGAGTCTTGTTGAACCGGACCTTGCTGCAAGGTGACCTGAAAAACATTTGAAACAGATGGCTGCTACTCCTCAAGTCGAAACGGTGTCCACGGGCGCTGACAAGGCCAAGCTCGTCGCCGCCGGCGTGTTGCTGGTGGCGGGCGTGGCCGCCTTCTATGCCCTGAGCACGCAGGACCTGTGGTTGCGCGTGATCGTGCTGCTGCTGGTGCTGGCCGGCGCGGTGGCGGTGTTCTTCATGTCCGAACAGGGCAAGGCGCTGATCGCCTTCGGCCGCGACGCGGTGCGCGAAATCCGCAAGGTGGTGTGGCCCACGCGCAAGGAAGCGCTGCAGATGACGGGCTATGTGTTTGCCTTCGTCTTCATGATGGCGCTGTTCCTGTGGCTGACCGACAAGACGCTCGAATGGGTGCTCTACGACCTGTTGCTGGGTTGGAAGCATTGAATCAGGCGACAAAGGATCGAACCATGACCGAAGCCGAAGAACTTGCCAGCAGCGTGACCCCGGTGGCCGAGCCCGCACCGGTGGCGCCGCCTTCGACCAAGCGCTGGTACGTGGTGCACGCGTACTCGGGCATGGAGAAGACCGTCGAACGCAACCTGCGCGAGCGCATCGACCGCTCGGAAATGCAGCACAAGTTCGGCCGCATCCTGGTGCCGATGGAAGAAGTGGTCGAGCTGAAGAACGGCAAGAAGGCTGTCACCGAGCGGCGCTTCTTCCCCGGCTACGTGCTGGTCGAGATGGACATGGCCGACGACTCCTGGCACCTGGTGAAGCACACCGCCAAGGTCACCGGTTTCGTCGGTGGCGCGAAAACCCGCCCGTCGCCGATCTCGGAGGCCGAGGTGCTGAAGATCGTCCACCAGATGCAAGAGGGCGTGGAGAAGCCGCGTCCGAAGGTCGAGTGGATTGTGGGAGAGCTGGTGCGGGTGAAGGACGGCCCGTTCACCGACTTCAACGGTGCGATCGAGGACGTTAACTACGACAAGTCGAAGGTGCGCGTGTCGGTGACGATCTTCGGCCGCGCGACGCCGGTGGAACTCGACTTCGCGCAGGTCGAAAAGATCTAGGGATACGCAAGAAACACGCAACAGAAGGCCCAGGCGCGAGGCCTGCGGTGACGACAGTCGCCGCACATCGCGCCCGTTGCTGCCGATGACGAGACATCGGCACGAGGAGCCAGGGTAGCCAATCCCTTGCGTTTGTACTCAAGGACCTGGCGCGCAAGCGCATCGGGTCTGTTGTTGGAGAAAAGAGATGGCCAAGAAGATAGTCGGCTTCATCAAGCTGCAAGTGCCGGCCGGCAAAGCCAACCCGTCGCCCCCGATCGGGCCGGCGCTCGGTCAGCGCGGTCTGAACATCATGGAGTTCTGCAAGGCGTTCAACGCCCAGACGCAGAGCATGGAGCCGGGCCTCGTGCTGCCGGTCGTGATCACCGCGTTCGCGGACAAGTCGTTCACGTTCGTGCTGAAGAGCCCGCCGGCTTCGGTGCTGATCAAGAAGGCCTTGAAGCTCGACAAGGGCTCGGCCAAGCCGCATACCGACAAGGTGGGCAAGCTTACCCGCGCCCAGGCTGAAGACATCGCCAAGATCAAGATCAAGGATCTGACCGGCGCCGATCTGGATGCGGCTGTCCGCACCATCGCCGGCACCGCCCGCTCGATGGGCATCACGGTGGAAGGGGTCTCGCCATGAGCAAGCTGACCAAACGCCAAAAGACCTACGAAGGCAAGGTCAACAGCACCAAGCTGTACCCGCTGGCCGACGCGCTGGGCCTCGTCAAGGAATGCGCGACCGCGAAGTTCGACGAGTCGATCGACGTGGCGGTGCAACTCGGCATCGACGCCAAGAAGTCCGACCAGGTGGTGCGTGGCGCGGTCGTGCTGCCCAACGGCACCGGCAAGACCAAGCGCGTGGCCGTGTTCGCCCAGGGCGCCAAGGCCGAGGAAGCGAAGGCCGCCGGTGCCGACATCGTCGGCATGGACGACCTGGCCGCCGACATCAAGGCTGGCAAGATGGACTTCGATGTCGTGATCGCCTCGCCGGACACGATGCGAATCGTCGGTACGCTGGGCCAGATCCTCGGGCCCCGCGGCCTGATGCCGAACCCGAAGGTCGGCACCGTGACGCCCGATGTGGCGCAAGCGGTGCGCAACGCCAAGGCCGGCCAGGTGCAGTTCCGCGTCGACAAGGCCGGCATCGTGCACGCCACGATCGGCCGCCGCTCGTTCGAGTCTGACAAGCTGGTCGGGAACTTGCGTGCGCTGATCGAGGCCTTGAACAAGGCCAAGCCGGCTGCGAGCAAGGGC
>JANOVJ010000592.1:0-3142 GCA_031417295.1 bacterium
TGGGCGTAGCCGGCCTGAGCATCGCCTACCACCCGAAGCCGGCGGTGCGCGAGCTGGCGATGATCTCGATCATGGCCGGCGGAATGGACCGGGCGCTGGAATTGCTGCCGCCGGCCTGAGCGGGCGAGCGGCGGAGCCGCGGCACGCCATCAGTTGGCCGTCTTGAAGACCAGCTCCACCGCGTGAGGCTGGGCCGTGGCGATCGGCTTGTAGCGCCACTGGCTCACCGCATCGAGCGCGATCGTGTCGAGCGCGCGGTCGCTCGAAGAGCGCACGGCGACATCGGCCACCGAGCCGTCGGGGTTGACGGTGAACTTGACCACCACCGCGGCCTCGCCCTGCAGGCGGCGGCGCAGGCGGTCGGGCAACACCGGCTCGACATAGTCGGCCAACTGAAGCGGAAGCCGCACCGCTGCTGCCGGCCCTGTTGGGTTGACCGGTTCTGCCCGGGGCGGCAGAGGCGCCGCCAGGGCTACCTGGGTAGCGGCTGCCGGCGACGCCGAGGCGGCTGTTGCGGGCGGCGGCGGTACGGCGGCGGTCGCGATTGCGGCAGCGGGCAAAGTGGACGGCAGTGTCTGTTCCGGTGCCACCGCGGAGGTAGCCAGCGCAGGCGACTCGAGCACGGCCACTGCCGTGCGTTGCGCTGCAGCCCCGGCCTCCGCCGCTCCCGCCCTAGGGGACGCCGGCGGCTCGACCGGCGACAGCGCAGCGGGCCGCACGGGATCATCGCCGACAGCAAGGGCCATCGGAGCCGCCCGGTCGGGCAGAGACGCTGGGGCGACGGGCAGCCCCGCCGACGGCACACCAGGCTTGGCGGTCGGCGGGCGGGCGGCGATTTTCTCCGGCGCCGCCTTCGCCGCCACATCGGGTTCAGCGGCCTTTTGCCGCGGCTTGAGCTTGCTGGCCTCGATGATCATCCGCAGCGGGTTGCTCGCATCACGCTGCGCACGCGACGCGGCCTCGGCGTCTTGCGCCTGGGCGAACGACGCCTGCAGGCAAACCGACAGACAGGCCAGCCTGAGTGAGTTCGATGTCATGACCGTGTCGTCTCCATACTTCGCGTTCCTCGTCGCCGCAGCGGCACCCGCCAGCCGCCGTCCAGCGGCCGCGCGGCTTCGCGAAGCTTCGCAGTCACGGTATCGGCGCTCCATGCCGAAGCTTGACGACAGCTTGGGCTGAGCTGTTGCGACTTGTGAGCACGCCAACGATGCCGCCTGCCGCCCCGCCCCCGACGCAGCAACCGAAACGTAGGCTGGGCCGGCGTTTCCTGGTGCGATTGCGGGCTTTCCCCAAGCACCCCACCGCTGCCGCAGGGCCTACGATCTGCCTGACGTGACCCTTGCCGAAGGATACCCGCCATGAGCACCCCCACCAAGTTCCTGCTCGACGAGAGCAAGATGCCGACGCACTGGTACATCATCGCCGCCGACCTGCCCGTGCCTGCTCCTCCGGTGCTGCACCCCGGCACGCTGCAGCCGGTCGGGCCCGACGACCTGGCACCGCTGTTCCCGATGGAACTCATCATGCAGGAGGTGAGCACCGAGCGCGAAGTGCCGATCCCCGAGCCGGTGCGCGAGGTGTTCAAGCTCTGGCGGCCCGCGCCGCTGGTGCGGGCGCACCGCCTGGAGAAGGCCCTGGGCACACCGGCAAAGATTTACTACAAGTACGAGGGCGTGTCGCCGGCCGGGTCGCACAAGCCGAACACGGCCATTCCGCAAGCTTGGTACAACCAGCAGGCGGGCATCCGCAAGATCGCCACCGAGACCGGCGCCGGGCAATGGGGGTCGTCGCTGGCTTTTGCCGGCGCGCTGTTCGGGATCGAGGTCACGGTGTTCCAGGTGCGGGTGTCGTATGACCAGAAGCCGTACCGGCGGGCGCTGATGGAAACCTATGGCGCGCGCTGCATCGCCTCGCCGTCGAACGAGACGAATTCGGGCCGCGCGATCCTGGCCAAGGACGCGAACCATCCAGGGTCGCTCGGCATCGCCATCTCCGAGGCGGTGGAAGTGGCGGCCACGAATGACGACACCAAGTACGCGCTCGGTTCGGTGCTGAACCATGTGCTGATGCACCAGACCATCATCGGCCAGGAGGCGATGCTGCAGCTCGAAATGGCGGGCGACGACCCGGATGTGATCGTCGGTTGCACCGGTGGCGGCTCGAACTTTGCCGGCATCGCGTTCCCGTTCATCGGCCAGCAACTGCGCGGCGCGGGCAAGACGAAGCAGCGGCGCATCGTGGCGGTGGAGCCGGCGGCCTGCCCGTCACTGACACGCGGCAAGTACGCCTACGACTTTGGCGACACCGGCCACCTGACGCCGCTGACGAAGATGCACACGCTGGGCTCGACCTTCACGCCGCCGGGCTTTCATGCCGGCGGGCTGCGCTACCACGGCATGGCGCCGCTGGTTTCGCATTTGTCGCAACTCGGCCTCATCGAAGCCACCGCTTACCACCAGACCGAATGCTTCGCGGCGGGGGTCACGTTCGCGCGCGCCGAAGGCATCGTGCCGGCGCCGGAGGCCAACCACGCGGTGCTGGGCGCCATCAACGAAGCGCTGCGCTGCAAGCGCGAGGGGCGCTCGGAAGTGATCCTGTTCAACCTCTGCGGGCACGGGCACTTCGACATGTCGGCCTACAGCAACTACGCGGCCGGCAAGCTGGTCGACCAGCCTTACGACGAGGCCGAGCTGGCGATGGCGCTGGCGGGGCTGCCGACCGTGCCGGCTTAGAACAACTCGGCCTGCCCATCCTTGCGCGGCACGCGTGGCCGCTTGAACTGCGTCAGATCAAGCTCGACCCGCTGCCGGTTCAAACCGAGGCGTGCGCAGGCCTTGTCGAAGCGCTGCGACAGCAGGTTGGCCCACACGCCCTCGCCGCGCATTCGGGAACCGAAGCGGGCGTCGTAGTCGCGCCCGCCACGCATCTCGCGCACGCGCGCCATCACCCGCGCGGCACGGTCGGGGAAGTGCTGTTCGAGCCAGCGCTGGAAGATCGGGTTCACCTCCCAGGGCAAGCGCAACACGACGCTGAAGGCGGAACTGGCGCCGGCTTCCGCAGCCGCTGCAAGGATGCGTTCGAGCTCGGGTTCGTTGATGAACGGGATCACCGGCGAGACGCTGACGCCGACGGGCACGCCGGC
>JANOVJ010000593.1:0-17618 GCA_031417295.1 bacterium
AACGCCTTGCTGGCGCCGTTCACCTTGCGGTCCGGCGAGATCGCGCCGTTGAACAGGAACGTGTTCGCCTTGGTGATGGTGCCGGTACGCAGCACCACCGGCACGGCCGGCGCGGGATCGATCTCATACCAGCGCACGCCCGAAAAGCCGCCGCTCGCGACGGTGTGCTGGGTGTAGAACGACTGGACCGTGCCACGGTCGGGGTTGATCGCCTGCACAGCCTGCGTGTTGCGCGTGTCCGACGTGTCGAGCAACTGCCCGAAGCCGGCCCCCGGGGGCTGGGTGGCGTTCGGCGGGCTGGGGTAGGCAGCAACGGCAACGCCTCTTGCGGCGCCGAAGAGCGGGAAGCCGGTGCCCGCCTTGGTCACCGTGTAGAACCAGAGCTTGGTGCCGCCACCGCCAGTCGAGGCGACGACATAGCCCTTGCTGTTGGTGTCGATCTGGTTCGAAGGCACCGGCGTGAACACCTGGGAACCGCCGGAATCCTTGAGGTTGCTGTCGATACCGACCTTGAATGTCGTCGCGTCCGGGCAGGTGGCGATCGTGCCCGTGCCCGCCGGCTTGCTGATGGCGACGATGTCGGAGCCAATGAAGCTCGGGCTGAACACGTTGACGCCGATGATGATGAAGTACCGGCTGTCGCCCATCTTCGGGTAGTCGGGAAAGTCAGCGCCGTAGTTGATCGCGTACTTGCACCAGTCGGTGGTGACGTTGCTCGGCGAGGTCGACTTGCTGAAGCCGAATGTCAGCAGGTTCTGGCTCGCCGAGACGATCGTGTCCATCGAGTAGTAGAAGCGGTTCGTCGTCGGGTCCCAGATGACCTGCGGGTCGAAGCTGTTGTTGCTGGCGCCAAACCCGTTGAGGTCGTTCAGCGAGCCGGTCGCGAGGATCGGGTTGCCGGCCACGCGGTCGAAAATTCGCACTGCGGAATTGATGGTCTCGATGAAGCGCGTGGTGCCGACGGCGCCCGCGTTGTCGGGTGGCACGCTGCTGGTGTCAGCCGTGTCGGCAGCCAGGCCTGCGAAGTTGCTCCCGGCAACAACCGAGGTCATCGGGCCCGGCAGGCCGCGCGCCGCGTCGGGCTCAGCGAGGCTTGGCGCGGCCGTGCGCTGGGCTTCGGCATGGGCGCGATCGGCGGCGTCCTTTTCAACCTGGGTCGCCGCGCTCATGGGCAGCGGGCCATGAACGAGCCGCGTGGCAACGGCGGCGCTCATGCTGCCATCGCCCTGCGTGCTAGCGCTGGGAACGATGACGGTCACCGCTCGACCGGCGCGGTCTTGCGCATGCCCCAGCGTAGGCGCCACGGCAGCGATGACGGCCGCGCTCGACAAGACCGCGTGCCATACCCTTGTTAGATTTTTCTTCAATTTGTTCTCCTGTGTTTTTTTGCCATGTCGCACAGTCGTTGGGTGGGCACTGCGAGTGACGACCTGGTGACACCATCGTCGCCTGGATACTTCCACGGGCCCCAAGGCGGTGTCAATCCCGCTGCCTGTTCATCGCGGCGCCGGTTCGCTTGGCAGCACACGGGCCAGCCGCTAGACTGTATGCATGTACAGCCTCGCCGCCCGGGTTGCCAATGGCCGATGACGCCCCCGACGGCGCTTCGCCGGCTGCGACAACGCGCCTGATCGCGCACCTCGACATGGACGCTTTCTACGCGTCGGTCGAGTTGCTGCGCTACCCCGACCTGCACGGCCAGGCGGTGGTGATCGGCGGCGGGCGCGACCACGCACCGCGGGTGCAGCCCGACGGCACGCGGCGCTATGCCCAACTGCGCCACTATGTCGGCCGCGGCGTGATCACCACCGCCACCTACGCGGCGCGGGCCTTTGGCGTCAACTCCGGCCTCGGCCTGATGAAGGCCGCCGCGCTGGCACCCGACGCGGTGCTGCTGCCGGTGGACTTCGAGCAGTACCGCAAATTCTCGCGCCTGTTCAAGGCCGCCGTGCGCGCCGTGGCGCCGCTGGTCGAAGACCGCGGCATCGATGAAATCTATGTCGATCTGACCGGTCTTCCCGGCGCGCAGGCCGACGCCGGGTTGGCCGCCGGGCGTGCACTGAAAGACGCCGTGTTCGCAGCCACGGGCCTGACCTGTTCGGTCGGCATCACGCCGAACAAGCTGCTGTCGAAGATGTGCTCAGAGTTCGACAAACCCGACGGCCTGACGCTGCTCACCGAAGCCGAGATCCCGGCGCGCATCTGGCCGCTGGCGGCGCGCAAGATCAACGGCATCGGGCCCAAGGCCTCGGCCAAGCTGGAGGCGCTGGGCATCCACAGCATCGGCGAGCTGGCCGCCGCTGACCCGGCGCTGCTGCTGGCGGAGTTCGGCAAGAGCTACGGCGCCTGGCTGCACGCGGCAGCGCACGGGCGCGACGAGCGGCCGGTGGTGACGTTCAGCGAGCCGAAGAGCATCAGCCGCGAGACCACCTTCGAGCGCGACCTGCACGCGGTGCGCGACAAGGCGGTGCTGACGGAACTGCTCAATGAGCTGTGCGTCGCCCTGGCCGGCGACCTGTCGCGCAAGGCTTACGCCAGCAAGACGATCGGCATCAAGCTGCGCTTCGACGATTTCAGAATAGTGACGCGCGACCTCACGCTGCCTGCGCACACGATGGACGCACGCAACATTCGCCGCGCAGCGGGTGAATGCCTGAAGCGGGTCGACCTGACGCGGCGCCTGCGCTTGCTGGGCGTGCGCGCCGGAGCGCTGGCCAAGCTCGCCGATCTGGTCGGCCCGGCAGCGGCGCCCGCCGCCGCGCGAACCCTCACCGCCGAGGAGCCGGCCGCCGTGTACAGCCTGCCGCTGTTCGACGGCCTGCCGCCACGCGCGTGAACCGCGCGCCTTGCCACAATGCAAGGCTCGCGCTTCGCGACCTCAGCCCATCGACTAGGACCCGACATGCCCGTCATCACCCACATCGAAGATCTGCGCGTGCTGGCCAAGAAGCGCGTGCCACGCATGTTCTACGACTACGCCGACTCCGGCTCGTGGACCGAGGGCACCTACCGCGCCAACGAGAGTGACTTCGCAAAGATCCTGCTCCGCCAGCGCGTCGCGGTGAACATGGAAAACCGCAGCACCGCGACGACGATGGTCGGCCAGGCAGTGACGATGCCGGTGGCGATCGCGCCGGTGGGCCTGACCGGCATGCAGCACGCCGACGGCGAAATTCACGCTGCGCGCGCGGCCGAGAAGTTCGGCATTCCGTTCACGCTGTCGACGATGAGCATCTGCTCGATCGAGGACATCGCCGAGCACACGAAAGCGCCGTTCTGGTTCCAGCTCTACATGATGCGCGACCGCGACGCGATGGTGCGCATGATCGAGCGCTGCAAGGCCGCCAAGTGCAGCGCGCTGGTGCTGACGCTGGACCTGCAGGTGATCGGCCAGCGCCACAAGGACCTGAAGAACGGCCTCACCGCGCCGCCGCGGCCGACGCTGGCCAACATCATCAACTTGATGACGAAGCCGCGCTGGTGCCTGGGCATGGCCGGCACGCGGCGCCACACCTTCCGCAACCTCGTTGGCCATGTCAAGGGCGTGAGCGACATGAGCTCGCTCGCGGCCTGGACGAACGAACAGTTCGACCCGAGGCTTTCGTGGGCCGACGTGGAATGGGTCAAGCAGCAGTGGGGCGGCAAGCTGATCTTGAAGGGCATCATGGACGCCGAAGACGCGCGCCTGGCCGCTGCCAGCGGCGCCGATGCGATCGTCGTCAGCAACCACGGCGGGCGCCAGCTCGACGGCGCGCCGTCGAGCATCAGCGCGCTGCCGGCGATCGTCGAGGCGGTGGGCTCGCAGACCGAGGTCTGGATGGACGGCGGCATCCGCTCCGGGCAAGACGTGCTCAAGGCCTGGGCGCTCGGCGCCCGCGGCACGATGATCGGCCGCGCGATGGTCTACGGCCTGGGCGCGATGGGCGAGGCCGGCGTCGCCAAGGCGCTGCAGATCATCCACAAGGAGCTCGACGTGACGATGGCGTTTTGCGGCCACACCGACATTCGCAACGTTGATCGGGGGATTCTGCTGCCGGGGACGGTTCCGGGCTGGGCGCCGCCACCCTCGGTTCACGGGCTGGGTTGACGAGAGATTGACCTCCTGTCTTCGGGCACCAGAAAATTCCTTGGTCCTGGCTTTTGCAGCCTCCACAGCAAACCAACATGCAGGGTCGGTCATGCGCACCGTTCACATCGTTTTTCGTACGTTCGTCCTGGGTGCCGTCATGGCGCTGCCCAACCCGGCGGCTTTTGCCGCGGGATACAAGATCACTCCTGTGACTCGCCTGGGTTACGACAACATGACGTTCTGGGACATCAACAATGCCGGCCTCGTCACCGGCTATGTGACCAATGCCGACTCCACAGCGCTAACGGGTTTCGTCTACAACAGCCACACCCGCGTCTTCACCGATGTGACGGGGCCGGCCGGTGCCGTCAGCAGCTATTCAACTGGCGTCAGCGACACCGGCACGGTCGTGGGGGGCTATGCAAGCGCGCTGTCGGACCAACAGCGCGGGTTCATCTACGAAGCGGGCAACTACACCGAGTTCAATGTGCCAGGGGCGACGGATACCACCCTGCGCGGCATCTCCGCCGACGCGCGCTACCTGACCGGTGTCTACGACTGGACTTACGGATTCATCTTCGACCGCGCCACCGGCAACCTCATCACGATCGGCTCGTCCATGATCTTGCAGGGCATCAACAGCCATGGCGTGGTGGCCGGTAGCATCCGCGGAGCCGAACGCATGCCGTTCCTGTACGACCTCGCCAGCCAGGTGAGGACCGACTACGACCCGACCACCGATCGCTACCGCGACGTCAACGACAGCGGCATCGTCACTGGGTGGGGCGTCCGTGACCGGGGCGGCTTCGGCGTGGGCGTGGGTATCGTAGGCTCGCCAGGCAGCATGAGCGAGCTTGAGGTGGCGGGCTCGTTCGAGACGACCGGCCTTGGCATCAACAACGCCGGCACGGTCGTCGGGGGCTACGAGACCTACGATTCAGTTCGCGACGTCTTCCAGACCCATGCCTTCATCGCCACCTCGGTGCCCGAACCAGGTGCGTGGGCGCTGATGCTTTGCGGCCTGTTCGGCCTTGCGGCGGCGGCGGCGGGACGGCGCGAACGCGACTGACGCTACGCCTACAACGCCCGCGCCTCGAACGTATTGCACTGCTGCACGCTGCCGCCCTGCAGCCCGCGCTTGAACCAGGCCACGCGCTGCGCGCTGGTGCCGTGGGTGAAGCTTTCGGGGATCACGGTGCCTTGCGACTTGCGCTGCAGCGTGTCGTCGCCGATCTGCGTCGCTGCGTTCAGCGCTTCTTCCACGTCGCCCGCCTCCAACACCTGCCGCGCCGCCTGGGCGTGGTGGGCCCAGACGCCGGCAAAGCAGTCGGCCTGGAGTTCGAGCTTGACGCTCAACGCGTTCTGCTGCGCCTCGCTCACCCGGTCGCGCATCGCGTCGACCTTGGCGCTGATGCCCATCAGGTTCTGCACGTGGTGGCCCACCTCGTGCGCGATCACGTAGGCCTGGGCAAAGTCGCCCGGCGCGCCGAGGCGCGTGCGCATGGTCTCGTAGAAGCCGAGGTCGATGTAGACCTTCTGGTCGCCGGGGCAGTAAAACGGCCCCATCGCCGACTGGCCTGTGCCGCAGGCGGTGGGCACCGCGCCGCGAAACAGCACCAGCTTCGGGTCGCGGTAGCTCATCCCGGCCTGCTTGAACTGGTCGCGCCAGACGTCTTCGGTGTCGGCCAACACGGTGGACACGAAACGCGCCATGGTGTCGTCCTGCGGCGGCTTCGCGGCCGGGGCTTGCTGTTGCTGCACCGCCGGCGCGCCACCGCCACCGCCGCTCAGCAGGCCGAGCACCGTCAGCGGGTTGATGCCGAAGATCCAGCCCGCCACCAGCGCGATCGCCACCGTGCCCAGGCCGATGCCACGCCCCCCACCCATGCGAAAGCCACCCCCACCCCCACCGCCACGGGCATCCTCGACGTTGTCGCTCTCGCGATTGCCTTCCCACTTCATTGCCGCCACTCCTTCCCGCACTGCGGGCACGCCGGCATCGTACGCCGTGGGCGCTTGGGGGCGAGCCTGCCCGAAGGCGGCGTCAAAGATGCTGGTCGAACAAGATCGGGTTGCCGTCCGGGTCCACCACCACAAAGCTCGCCGGGCCGGTCGTGGCTGCGTCGGCTTCGCTCTCCAGCGCAACACCTTGCGCCTTCAGGTGGCGCTGGAGGCTGCGAACGTCCTCGAACCCCGGCACCGCTTGGGCGTCGCTGTCCCAGCCCGGGTTGAAGGTCAGCATGTTCTTCTCGAACATGCCCTGGAACAGGCCGACCAGCGCGGTCTCGTTCTTCATGATCAGCCAGCCCTGCGCCTGGTTGCCGCCGAAGACGGTGAAGCCGAGCGCTTCGTAGAAGGCGCGCGAAGCGCCGATGTCCTTCACCGCCAGGCTCACGGAAAACGCGCCGAGTTTCATGAGGTTCTCCTTCGGGAAAAGGGTGTAGCGTAGCGGGTGAAACGCCATGCCCTGGGGGTACGGTCACCATCACGACAAGTGCCGCCCGACACGCCACCCCTCGGCGGCCACAACGACATTGCAAGACCGGACAGAACTCATGCCCAACACCGCCCTGCTCGTCATCGACATCCAGCGCGGCGCCTTCGACGGCGCCCGCTGCGACCCCATCGACCAGCCGAACACCCTGGTTGCGAGCGCGCTGAGCCTGCTGAGCGCGGCGCGCAGCAGCGGCACGCCGATCGTCTTCGTCCAGCACTGCGAGGGCGCAGGCGCACCGTTCGAGGAGGGCTCGATCCACGGCGAGATTCACGAAGCACTGGCGCCGCAGCCGGGTGAGGCGGTGCTGCGCAAGCACGCATCGAGTGCGTTCGAGGGCACAAATCTCGGCGCCCTGCTCGCCGACATGAACGCTCGTGAGCTTGTCTTGTGCGGGTTGCAAAGCGAGTTCTGCGTTGCCAACACGGCCAGGGCGGCGCTGGCCAATGGCTTTGCAGTGACGATCGCCGAAGACGGCCACAGCACCTGGCCCAGCGAGGGCGAGCCCGCCGACGCGATCAAGGCGCGCGTCAATGCCGAGTTGGCGCAGGCGGGTGCCCGGTTGCGCCCGGTGGCCAATCTCGAAAGGAGCTTCACATGATGCAACTCATCGGAATGCTCGATTCGCCCTACGTGCGGCGGGTGGCCGTCTCGCTCCAGTTGCTCGGCCTGCGCTTCGAGCACCAGCCGCTATCCGTCTTTCGCAGCTTCGAGCCGTTCTACCAGATCAACCCCGTCGTCAAGGCGCCCTCGCTGGTGTGCGACGACGGCCAAGTGCTGATGGACTCGACATTGATCGTCGACTATGCGGAGGCCCTGGCCGCGCCGCGCAAGAGCCTGATGCCCACTGGCCTGGCCGAGCACCAGCACGCGCTGCGCGTGATCGGCCTGGGGCTGGCGGCGTGCGAGAAGGCGGTGCAGATCGTCTACGAGCGCAACCTGCGGCCGCCGGAAAAGCGGCACGAGCCGTGGGTCGCGCGCGTCACCGGCCAGTTGCTGGCGGCCTGCGCGGCGCTCGAAGCCGAGCTCGGCCGTCGGCCGCTGGCGGCGACGAGCGAGGCCATGACCCAGGCCGGCGTCACCACCGCCGCGACCTGGGAGTTCGTGCAACAGACGATGCCTGAGATCGTGCCAGCGGGGAGCCACCCCTTGCTGCGCGCGTTCTCGCTCAGGGCCGAGGCAATACCAGAGTTCCTGGCCGCGCCCCACGGGCCGGGCACCTATGGGCACGGCCCGTCAACAACAAGCACGACCACGCAATAAGAGGCTATCGATGGACCTGCCGGAATTGAAGATCGTCCCCGTGTTCAACGCCGATGACCAGGTCTGGATTCGCCGCGGCACAGTCGAGGTGCCGCGCTTCTGGCACGGCCATGCGGTGGCGCCGGCGCTCGGCGATGTGCTGCGCGTCGGTGGCCGCCAATTCGTGATCCAGGCGCGGGTCTGGGAACACGACGGCAGCGGGGCCGTGCTGCGGCTCTACCTGGGCAGCGGCCACGCGCTGAGCGACACGACGTTCGGTTAGGCAGCCGCCGGAGTTCAAACCGGCCGGCGGGCTCATCCCGGGGCTCAACTCACCTGCACCAATGCCTGCCCCGGGTCGGTGATCGTGATCGTGCCGGCCCAGATGCAACTGATTGTCGAGTTGTTGCTCAAGGCCGGCGAGCCGGCCAGTTGAACCATCGCCGCGCCCGGCGCCCAGGGCGCAACCGTCGCTGGCACGCAGGGCATCGGCGTCAACGTGCCCAGCGCTGCGGCCGTGGCCGCGGCCACCACCGGGTTGGCCGGGCTGCGGCACAGGCCGAAGGGCGCGATGTTCAGGATCGGCACGAAGTCTTGAACAGTGCCCGCAGGCTTGCCGCCGGCCAGCAGCGGCTTGGGCGTCGCGTTGAAGACCGAAGGCGCAAGGCCCATCGAACAGCTCAACTGCGCGCCGGTACAGGTTTGAATCGCCATTTGCACGTTCCCTTACAAAACCGGGCCGAGCATATTCGCGCACGCGCTGCCCGCAAATCCCACGGTGCTGCGCGGTTGTCGCACGACCTTCCCCCTAGGTCTAGGGTTCCCCCCATTCGCGGGGGTGCAGTACAACCGGCGCACCGTGATCGACGCCGCCCTCAACTTCATCGCCGCTGAGGTCAATGCGCACCTCCTGAAGCGCACCGGCAGCGAGCTGGGTGCGGTGGCCGTGGGCCCGATCGTCGACGACCGCGGCAACTGGGTCATCACACAAGACACGACCCGGCTGACGCTGTTCCAGATCGACGAGGAGCGCGCGCTGCGCGAGCAAATGCCCGAGCGCACGCTGATCGGCGGCCGCGAAGTGATGCTGCCGCCACCGCTGCGGCTGAACCTGGTACTGCTCTTCGCCGGCCGCTTCCAGCAATACGACCAGGCGCTGCGCACGCTGTCGCACATCCTCGCCTTCTTCCAGGCCCGGCCGCTGTTCACCCCGACCGCCTGCCCGGGCATGCCGCCGGGGCTGGAGCGGGTGGCGATCGAACTGCTGAGCTACGGGCCGGAGCAGTTGAACCAGATGTGGGCCTGCTTGGGCGCCAAGCACCTGCCCTCGGCGGTGTACCGGCTGCGCATGGTCGAGCTGCAAGACGTGGAGCCGATCGGCACCGGGCTGCCGATCACGGCCATAGCAACCACGCTGCACGGGCGCTGATCCGCGATGGCCACGATCACCTTTCGCACGCTCTGGACCGTCGAGGTCCGCCACGCCTTTCACGGCGGCGCCTGTGATGCGCTGGCCTTTATCGTGCCGCCCGCCACCGAGCGCGCGCTGGCCGGCGCGCACGCAATGGCGCGCCAGCGCGACGGCAGGCTGCTGGTGCTGATCGAGACCGACGAAGGTGGCCAGCCGCTGTCGGCGCTGGCCGGAGCGCGCTTCGTCTTCGGCCTGAAGCCGCGCGAACCGTCGTTCGACCTCATCACCGTGCCGAACGGCCTGCCGCGGGGCGACGCCGCGCTGTGGAGCAACGCGGCCAACGCCGATGCGCTGGCCGGCCCAAGCGCGGTGCGCCTGAGCGGCGAGCAGTTGCGCATCGAGCCGCGCTCGGCCGCACGGCCGCTGACGCTGCGCCTGTTCGACGCGCACAACGTGCAGCGCGCGCAGACCGTGCTGAACATCGGCGACGAGGCCTGGACGCCGCCGGGCCTGTTCACCCGTGGCGCGTGGCGCGTCGAAGAACAGGCTGTTGGCCCGGCGCAAAGCTGGGCGCTGCGCGTCGAGCCCGAACTGATCGGCGCCTGGGGCTTGCTGGAGATCGCGGTGGCCCCCGCCCACATTGCCGCCGGCCACGCCTTCGTCATCGAATTCAGCGCCCGCAGCGACACGCTGCGCTACTACGTTGTCGCCAGCCGCTTCGGCGCGGCCGAGTTCAACCAGGTCCAGGTGCTCGACGCCGGCTTCGCCGCCGAGGCCCGGGCGCAGATCCAGTTCAACCGCGTGCTGCCGGCGGCCTTCGACGCGAGCCACCTCGCGCCCGAGTTGCTCGACCCATCGGGCAGCGCACGCATCGCGCTGTTCGAGGCCCAGGCCGCTGTGCCGCGCCGCGCGCGCGGGCCGGCCGGCGTGGAACTGCACCGCAATGGCGATGTGCTGGTCGGCCACCTGCCGCAGCCAGGCGCCGATCGACCCGACGCGCAATTCGTCGTCCACCTCACGCAGTAGTGAACTCACTGACCGCAATGACCGGCCACCAAGGAGCCCCGCACCATGCCGACCTACCGCACGCCCGACGTCTACGTCGAAGAGATCTCGGTCTTCCCGCCCTCGGTGGCCGAAGTCGAGACCGCCATCCCGGCCTTCATCGGCTACACCGAACGGGCGCGCAAGATCGTCGACGCCGACCTGGCCGGGCGGCCGACCAAGATCTACAACTTCGCCGAGTTCGAGCAGTACTACGGCGGGCCCGACCGGCCCGACATCGGCGTCGCGCTGCTGAGCAACGGCGCCAACGGCTTCAGCGCCACCGTCACGCCACCGGCCATCACCTACCTGCTGTACTACGCCGTCAAGATGTTCTTCGACAACGGCGGAGGCAAGTGCTACATCGTCTCGGTCGGCGGCTACGCGGATGCGATCGAGATTGCCGATTTCACCGCCGGGCTCGACGCCGTGGCGCTGGAAGACGAGCCGACGCTGCTGGTCTGTCCGGAGGCGGTGCAACTTGGCGGCACCGGCTACAACACGATGGCGCAGAACATGCTGGTCCAGTGCGGCACGTTGAAAGACCGGTTCGCGATCCTTGACCTGTTTGGCGGCAGCGCGGCGCAGGACGCGGCAGCGCTGCTCGCCAACCGGGCGCGGGTCGGCAACAACCACCTGAAGTACGGCGCGCTGTACTACCCCAACCTGCGCTCGAGCTTCAACCATGCCGTGGCGGGCCTCGGCAGCAACGTCAATGTCACCGCCGACGTGCCGGTAGTGGCCGCCACGCTCGACACGCTGGAGACCACGCAGACCGCCGTGTTCAACGCCGCCAAGACGGCCCTGCTCGACCACTACATCGTCGTTCCGCCGAGCGGCGCGGTGGCCGGCGTCTACGCCGCCACCGACAGCGCGCGCGGGGTCTGGAAGGCGCCGGCCAATGTGGGCGTGGCCGACGTGGTCGAGCCCACGGTGCGGCTCGACAACGCGCACCAGGACGAACTGAACATCGACGCCACCACCGGCAAGTCGATCAATGCACTGCGCGCCTTCGCCGGCAAGGGCACGCTGGTCTGGGGCGCGCGCACGCTGGCCGGCAACGACAACGAATGGCGATACGTGCCGGTGCGGCGCTTCTTCAACATGGTCGAGGAGTCGGTCAAGAAGAGCACCTACTGGGCCGTGTTCGAGCCCAACGACGCCAACACCTGGGTCAAGGTGCGCGGAATGATCGAGAACTACCTGACGCAGAAGTGGCGCGAAGGCGCGCTGGCCGGTGCCACCACCAAGGACGCCTTCTTCGTGCGCTGCAGCCTGGGCACGACGATGAACGCGCAAGACATCCTCGAAGGGCGCATGAACGTCGAGATCGGCATGGCGGCCGTGCGGCCGGCCGAATTCATCATCCTCAAGTTCTCGCACAAGCTGCAGACGAGCTGAGCCGATCCACGCTGACAAGGAACCATCGCCATGCCACAGCAATATCCTCTGCCCGTCTTCCACTTCACTGTCCAGTGGGGCGGCACCCGCATCGGCTTCTCGGAAGTCTCGGGCCTGACGCAGGAGAACCAGGCCATCGAGTACCGCGACGGCTCGTTCCCCGAGTACTCGTCGATCAAGATGCCCGGCCTGCGCAAGTTCAGCAACGTCACCTTGAAGCGCGGCATCGTCAAGGCCGATAACGAATTCTTCAAGTGGCTTTCCACCGTCAAGCTCAACCAGGTCGAGCGGCGCGATGTGGTCGTCTCGCTGCTGAACGAGAACCACGAACCGGTGATGACCTGGAAGATCCAGAACGCCTTTCCGGTCAAGGTGGAAGGGCCGGGCCTGAAGGCCAGCGGCAACGAGGTGGCCATCGAGTCGATCGAGATCGCGCACGAAGGGCTTGAGCTGCAGAACGACTGACCCGGGCCCGCTGCCGTGTTCACGCCTCCCGTCGGCTTCCACTTCAAGGTGGAAGTGCTCGGCCTCACGCCCGTGGCCGACGACCTGCGCTTTGTCGAGGTTGGCGGGCTCGCGCTCGAGGTCGCGACCGACGAGGTGGCCGAGGGCGGCGAGAACCGTTTCGTGCAACGCTATCCGGGCCGCGCCAAGTACGGTGACCTCGTGCTCAAGCGCGGCCTGCTGAAGACGAGCGAAGTCTGGCACTGGGCCCGCCAGTGCATCGAAGACCTCGACGTGCAACCGCGCGACGTCAACGTGACGCTGCTCAACCCCGAGCACGAGCCGCTGATGACGTGGCACGTGATCGGCGCGTTCCCGGTGAAGTGGTCGGTGTCCGACCTGAACGCGACTGCCAACGCCTTCGTCGTCGAGACGATGACGCTGTGCTACCGCCATTTCCGGCTCGACAAGAGCTGAAGGAGGCCTGCCGTGCCCATCGTCGTCGATGAAGTCGTGATCACGGTCGAGGTCGGCAACGCGGCCGGCGGCGGCGCGACCACGCCGCCTGCGCCGGCCGACGACCGGCAGGCGCTGGTGGCCGAATGCGTCGAGCGCGTGCTCGAGATCCTGCGCGAACGCGGGGAGCCCTGAGCATGGCCGGCGGCCAACTCGAAAAGCTGCAGGTCCAGGCCTTCTCGGCGCCCGACTACGCCGAGAGCAGCTTGATCGACCGCTTCGAGGCCTACGTGAATCCGAACGAGATCACGCTCGCCTACGAGATGGAATACGACAGCGCGCAAGGTTCGGGCACGACCGGCAGCCGGATGGACTTCAAGAAGGTCAAGCCGGGCGACCTGAGCTTGAGCTTCTTCCTCGACGGTACCGGCGCCAATGGGGTGAAGATCGACGTGCAGGAACAGGTCGAGAAATTCCAGACGCTCACCGGCTACAACGGCGACATCCACCGCCCGAACTACCTCAAGGTGGCGTGGGGCACGATGCAGGTCAAGCGCTGCGTGTTGAAGAGCGCGTCGATTGCCTACAAGCTGTTCAAGCCCGACGGCACGCCGCTGCGCGCCACCATCGCCGCGACCTTTGTCGACGCCGTCGAAGACCAGACCCGGGTCGCGCTGGCGCAAGACTCCTCGCCCGACCTCACCCATGTGCGCGTGCTGCGCGCGGGCGACACGCTGGCTGCCTTGTGCCAACAGATTTATGGCGACCCCGCGCTGTACCTGAAGGTGGCCCGTGCGAACAATCTCGACGCTGTGCGCCACCTGCCGGTTGGCACGCGGGTGCGCTTTCCGCCGCTGCAGAAGTAGGCACCGCCCATGCCCGCCGAACGCACCCTGCCCATCAGCGCCGAGCACCGCGAGTTCACGGTCAAGGTCGGCGGCGAAGCAGTGCCGCGCGAGCACGCGCTCAATGCGGTCAGCGTGCTCGCCACGGCCAACCGCATCGCGTCGGCGCGGCTCACGTATGTCGATGGCGCAGCCGGCATGGGCGACTTCCCGCTCAGCAACCTCGATCTGTTCAAGCCGGGCGCCGAGATTGAGGTGCTGGCCGGCAGCGGCAGCGATGCAGCGCTGGTGTTCAAAGGTATCGTCATCCGCCAGCGGCTGCGCGTGCGCGAGGCCGCGTCGTCGCAGCTCGTCGTCGATTGCCGCCACGCCGCAACGCGCCTCTCTCTGTTGCGGCGCAGCGCCAACTTCTTCGAGCAGACCGATGGCGACGCGATCGAAACGCTGCTTTCAGCATCGAGCCTCGACGCCGATGTCGAATCGACCTCGGTCAACCACCCGCAACTGGTGCAGCACGATTGCACTGATTGGGATTTCATCGTCAGCCGCGCCGCCGCCAACGGTCGGCTCGTCTTCACCCGCGGCGCCGCGCTGGCTGTGAAAGCGCCCGCGCTCGCGGCCCCGGTCGCCGCCATGCAGTTCGGCGCCACGCTGCTCGAATTCGACGCCGAGATCGACGCGCGACTGCAATCGCAGGCGGTGCAGGCGGTGAGCTGGAGCGCGGCCGAACAGGCGCTGCAAGTGCAGGACGGCGAAACGCCCGCGTTCAAGCCGACTGGCAACTTCAGCGCCGACGACCTGGCGGCCGGCGCCGGCAGCGAAACGACGCCGCTCCACCACGCCGCGCTCGGCGCTGCCGAAGCGACGGCGCTCGCCAGTGCCGCGCTGCAGCTCGCCCGCGTCAACCTGGCCAGCGGGCGCGCCATGTGCACCGGCATCGCGACCATCCTGCCCGGCGACACCGTCACCCTTGGCGGCGTGGGCAAGCGCTTCAGCGGCGACGTGCTCGTCACCGGCGTGCGCCAGGCCTTCGACACCACGCAGGGCTGGAAGACCCATCTTCAGTTCGGCGGCATCGTCGCGCCCGAGCCGGCCTTGCGCGAGCGCCTGCAAGCGCAGCGCACGGCCGCTTTGCTGGCCCCGGTGGCCGGCTTGCAGGCCGGCGTGGTGACCGACAACGAAGACCCGACGGGCGAGTTCCGCGTCCGCGTCCGGCTGCCGCTGGTGAACGACGGCGACGATGGCGTCTGGGCCCGCGTCGCGTCGCTCGATGCCGGCCCTGACCGCGGCTTCTTCTTCCGCCCCGAGATCGGCGACGAAGTCCTGCTCGGCTTCCTCGACGACGACCCGCGCCAGCCGGTGCTGCTGGGCATGCTGCACAGCAGTGCGCTCGCCGCGCCGCTGGCGCCGAGCAACGACAACCCGCAGAAGGGCTACACCAGCCGCAGCAAGATCGAGCTGCTGTTCGACGACGACAAGAAGTCGGTCACGCTTTCCACGCCCGGCGGCAACAAGCTGGTGCTCGACGACAGCGCCCAGGGCATCACGATCGAAGACCAGAACGGTAACAAGATCGTGCTGTCGAGCAGCGGCATCAAGATCGAGAGCAGCAAGGCGCTGGAGATGAAATCGGGCACCGGCAGCAAGCTCGAAGCCGGCACCACGCTCGACGTCACCGCCTCGGCCGCACTCAAGCTCGAAGGCACGGCGAGCACCGACGTCAAGAGCGGCGGCGTCGTCAAGCTCGCCGGTGCGGCGATCCAGTTGGGCTGAGCGAGCATGGACGACATCCCCCTCTTCCTCGGCCGCGGCTTCGGCTTTCCGCCCAGCTTCGCCAACGGCCAGGTGCGGATGGTCGAGGACGAGCAGGACATTCATGAAAGCCTGCTGATCCTCTTCGGCACGCTGCCCGGCGAGCGTGTGCTGCAGCCGCGCTTCGGCCTCGACCTGACGCCACTCCTGTTCGAACCCCTCACGACCACGCTGCGCACTTTGCTCAAGGATCGCATCACGACCACGCTGCTGACACACGAACCGCGTATCCGCGTGCTCGACCTGGTGGTCGACCTCGTTGACAACGACATGCAGGCGCTCGAAGGCCTGCTGCAGATTCGCCTCGAATACAGCGTGCGCAGCACCAACACGCGCTTCAACCTCGTCTACCCCTACTACCTGGGCGACGCCAACGAGCTGCGCGACCGCGTCGCGCCAACGGGGTAGCGATGGCGGCGCAGGATCTCATCGACGCGCTGATCGCCGACCTGGGCACGGCCCAGCCCGAGCGTGACGATCCACGCCTGCGGCCCGAATCGGTGCCGCTGGATGATCGTGACACGGCGCGGCTGCTCGAATCGCTGCGCGCGCTCGCGCCGCTGATCCGCCACTACGCGCAATCGCCCGAGGATGTGCCCGGCGACTGGAGCGCGTGGTTTCCGCCCGGTGGCGTCGCGACGCTGGCGGCGCTGGTGAAGCGCACTGACGGCAGCGTGCCGCCGCACCAGGGCCTGCTGATCGCCTTCCTGCGCCTGCTGGCGCGGCCACAGGCGCGGCTGAACAGCTTTTCGGCGCAGCACCTGCAGTTCCAGATGCAGCGCGTGCTCGGCTTCGTGCCGGCACCGCCACAGCCCGACCACGCGCACCTCGTGCTCGAGCTGAAAAAGGGCGCGGCGCCGCTGGAGGTCGGGCCGGCACAGCGCTTCAGCGCCGGCAAGGACGCGACCAAGGTCGAGCAACTTTTTGCGCCGCGGCACAGCACCGTCATCGGCCCTTCGCGCGTTGCGCGGCTGGCCAGCATCGCGCGCCAGGGCCAGCGGCTGCTGTTCGCGCCGGTCGCCAATTCCGCCGATGGCCTGGGCGCGCCGCTCGCTGCCACCGCGCCGCACTGGCCGCCGTTTGGCCGCAGCGGCTTGCCGGCCGCGCCGGTGGGCTTTGCGTTCGCCACGCCGCTGCTACGCCTGGCCGAGGGCGAGCGCAGCATCCGGCTCAAGCTGCGCCTCTCGGGCCTGCCGCAGGGGGTTGCCGCCTCGGCGCTGGCGGCCAGCTTCGACGCCCACCTCACGGGGCCGAAGGGCTGGATCGGCCCGCTGGCGATGAGTGGCTCGCTCAGCGGCGACCTGCTCACGCTGACGGTGGCCGTTGGCGCCGCGGTCGAAGCCGTGGTCGATCACGACCCCGCCATTCACCTGCACGCCTTCCCGGCCGCGCTGCCGGTGATCCAGTGCCTGTTGAAACCCGGCGCGCCGCTGCTCTATGCCGCGCTGGAGAGCCTGGTGCTGCGCCGCGCGCAGGTGGCGGTGCAGGCGACCGGCATGCGCGGCCTGGTGCTCGAAAGCGACGAAGCCACGCTCGACCCGAAGAAGGCCTTCCTGCCCTTCGGCGCGGCGCCGGTCAAGGGCGCGCGCTTTCACGTCGGCTGCGTCGAGGCGCTGGCCAAGCCGGTCACCTCGCTCAAGATCAAGCTCACCTGGCAGGGCGCGCCGGCCGACCTGTACGCCTGGTACGCCGGCTACAGCAAGCGCAGCCAGATGGCCGACGGCATCGGCGCCACGGTGAGCTGGCGCGACACGTCCGGCGTGGCGCACAACTCCGCGACTGTCGCCCTGCTGCCGCGCTACGCCGCCGCGACCACGCTCGACGTGGTGGCCGGCACGGCCAGCGCCGCCTACACGCCCGCGAACCAGGCACTGGCGCTGCAGTGGAGCGGCAGCGCGGTCGCGATGCAGTTCGGCAGCTCGCTGGCGCTGGCGCATCCGGTGCTCACCACCGCGCCGGTGCTGTCGATTCAACTCGCCGGCCTGTTCGCCTCGCCCCCCCTGGCGGCCACCCCGCGCGCCGGCTTCGTGACGCTGAGCCTGGTCGAAGACCTGCTGCACACCGACTTTCCCGGCGACGCGGTGCGCGGCGCCACCCCACCGACGCTGCCCTTGGCCGAAGGCGCCACCTTCACGCCCACGATCCTGAACGCCCCCTACACGCCAAAGGTGCAGGAGATCGCGCTCGACTACGCCGCCGAGAGCGACGACAGCCGCATCGACGACCCGTCGCAGGCCGCCTTCACCGACACCGCGGTGCAATTCTTCCAGATCGACGCGCTCGGCCTGGCGCGCGAGCAGGCCTGGCTCAGCGCCGGCCGGCCCTGGGCGCCGCAGGGCGGCATCGGCCTGCTGCCCGGCCACGCTGCCGCGGCGGAGTTGCTGGTCGGCCTGGAAGGCG